>JBIKIR010000033.1:0-24536 GCA_044361475.1 Luteolibacter sp.
ACCACGATCGACGTTCTGTCTCTCGGCCGCCCTCCGTTGTGGCGGCCCGCGAAGCTATCTTCCCCAACCCCCACACGTCAATACCTTTTCTAAAAAAAATTTCAGCACTCCCAGAAGCTTTGTTTCAAGGGGTATGGCCGATTTTTGCCGAGGCTGAGCCAAAGTTTTTTGCGATTCATCTGCAGCCACGAGCCATTCGTGGGACCTCTTTTCCTTCCATGTCGATCATCACGGTCCAATGCGAGGGCAAATGCCGGATCGAAAAACCTCTCGACCGCCGAGAGGTTTGAGCCTTGATTCCGACACTTCCCATGTTCGTAGTTTCCATCCCAGCCCTCAAACGCAACAGCGCCATTCTTCGCGAAGTTAAGGAGGCGGCGAGCTGCCATCTAGTGCTCGCGCTCAAGGGGTTTTCCTGCTGGAAGGCATTTCCCGCGCTGCGTGATGATCTCGATGGCTGCTGTGCGTCCGGTCTGTGGGAAGCGACGCTTGCGCGTGAGCATTTTCGCAAGCATGTGATCACCTACTCGCCGGCCTACGACGAGGCCGATATCACATTGCTCTGCGAATTTACCCACCATCTCGATTTCAATTCCCTGTCGCAATGGCTTCGCTTTCGCAAACAAGTGATGGCGCATCCGCGATTTGTGAGCGGCGAAATGCAATGCGGCCTGCGCATCAATCCCGAATGCTCCACCGGCCACACACCGATCTACGACCCCTGCGTCGCAGGCTCGCGACTTGGCATCACGGCAGATCAGCTCGCCGACGCCGACCTCACCGGCATTTCCGGCCTGCATTTTCACACCCTCTGCGAACAAAATTCGGATGACCTCGAAAAAACGCTCGTCGCGGTTGATGAAAAATTCGGCCACCTGCTTCGCGCGCCGCAATTCACCTACCTCAACATGGGCGGCGGCCACTGGATCACCAAACCATTCTACGATCGCGAGCGATTGATCCGACTTGTGCGCGAGACTCGCGAAAAATTTGGCGTCGAGGTCTGGCTTGAGCCCGGCGAGGCTGTCGCGATTCACAGCGGCGTGCTGCGCGCAACGGTGATGGATGTCTTCGAGTCCGCCGGCCACCACCTTGCGATTCTCGATATTTCCGCCACCGCGCACATGCCCGATGTGATGGAAATGCCCTACCGGCCGGATATTTATCTTGTCGATCCCGCCACATCCGATGGCAAGCCCTCGGTGATGTTGAATGGTGAAAACTATCATCTTGCGGGTGACCCATCCGCGCCGGGCGCCATTCCCAAATCACTCGAATCAGCACACACCTATCGGCTTGGCGGGCCCACATGTCTCGCAGGCGATGTGATCGGCGATTACTCGTTTCCGCGCGCCTTGCGCGTCGGCGACACGCTGGTCTTTGATGACATGGCGCACTACACGATGGTCAAAACCACCACTTTCAACGGCGTCAAGCATCCAGCCATCGCGCTGCAGCACGAAAACGGCGAGGTCGAAGTGATCCGTGAATTTCGCTACGAGGACTTCGAGGCTCGGCTGTCGTAAAACGCGCTCGATCGGGCCCAGTTCGACCTCAGCAGCTCAGGTCGCGCAGGGCGGCGTGGTTAGCCATGGCCTTGGCGCTTGAGCCGGGCATGACCTCCCATTTGCCCTCCTCGTGGATTTCGAGGCAGGCATCGCAGTCCACGCCGGCCTCGCCGTTTTTGGCAAGGATCACCACGCCAATGCCTTGGCTGATGAGCTTGTTGAGGATCATCGAGATCCGCGACTTCGGCAGTGAGCTTCCCGGCCGATCGAGATAAACGAATGCGGGCTTTGCCAAAAAGATGCGGGCGACGGAGAGCAGGTGTTGCTCGCCGATCGAAAAGGCATCGTCCCAATCGCGGTCGGCATCGAGGCCGCCGACGCGACGAATCGCTTCATCAATTCCCAGCTCCTGAAGCACCTTGTGGATCTCCGCGTCCTTGGTGATTTTTTCCATCCCAGTGCGCAGCAAGAGATCGCGAAGGGTCCCCGGTGGTAAGTAAGGCCGCTCCGGCAAAAACAGGATGTTATCGAGACCCGGCCTCACCACCCGCCCACCACCGCATTCCCACACGCCGGCCGTGGCGCGAAACAGCGCGAGCTTTGGCGCATCGTCGATGCAGGAAATGAGCCAGCACTCGCCGCGCTTGATCTCGAGATTGAGGTTGCGGACCAAGGCATGCGTCTTGTCGGAATTCCACAGCGTGAGGTCCTCATAGGCCACGCGATTGGGCTCTTCGTCGATTTGGATCGAGCACGGCTTGTTCTCGTGCGCGTTTTCGATCGCGTCATTCAGCAAGTGTAAGCGCGCGGTCACTGCGGTGAAGGCGGAGATCGATTGGAACTGCGTCACGATAAGCGAAAAAGCCCCGAGCAGCGTGGCGAATGCCATCGTCGATTGCGTGATGACACCGAACTCGACTTTTCCAATCATGAACATTGGCGCGATGATCAGCGCGGGGATGATTTGGATGAAATAATTGTAGCCGTTGGTGAAGAAGCCGAGGTTGCGATTGACTCGGATGAGTTTGCGGAAATTCAGAGTCAAGTCGTCAAGTCGTGATTTCAGCCGCGTGCTGAAGCGTCCTTCGCGGTGAGCGAGTGCGATCGATTCGGAATTTTCGCGCACATGGATCAGCTCGGCGCGGAAGTTGGCCTCCATGTCGAGTTGGTTGTAATTGAGCCGAATGAGCGGCTTGCCGAGCCAGACCGTGAGCATCGATCCGCAAACCGCGTAGCCGACAGCGACGGCAAAAAGCTGCGGGCTGATGCTCCAAAGCACGCCGGAGAACGAGACTGCCGTGAGCGTGCCGTTGATGATGAGCAGCATGAATGAAAGCGTGGTGGTCGTGAAGGCCTTCACATCCTCGGTGATGCGTTGGTCGGGGTTGGCGACGCCGGTGGCCGAGTCGAGCCGGTGGTAGGCGCGTTCACTCATGTAGGTTTCGGTGAGCCGCCAGGTCAGTTGGCGCCGCCACAGGATGCCGAGGCGTTCTTCGGTGAAGCGAAACAACGCCGCCACAACAGTCGATGCCACAAACACCATCGCATACAGCAATGCCTGCGCGCGAAACTCGCTGATGTTGCGGTTTTCGATCGCCGACATGAAATCGCGCCCGACATAGCTGTTGAGCACATTGAGGCCGTTCATGCCGACCATCATGGCCAAGAGCGTCAACGCGAAAACCAAGGCCCGTGACCCCTCCTCCGACTGCGCAAGCATCCTCAGCGCTCCGGAAAAGCGCTTCCACGTAAGGCGGATCATCTGTTTGCGTTCCTGTGACATGCTCGATTGCAAGACATCCATCCACCCGCAGTCCCGTGTGATCAAGCGGATTGATTTTCCAAAATGGTGAAATCCCAGGAAATCTGCCCGAATTTCCACCCGAAGGCGCCAATTTTGGCCGCTCGGCCCGCATTCGCCACTTGTCGCGCGACCGCGCTTCGTCGCATGGTCGCCCCATGGAGAGTCATGAGTGGAAACTCAACGGCGAGGATGGCAAGCGTTTCTACCGCGGCAATTACATGAGCGGCCGGTGGACGATTCTCACCACGCAGCAAAAACGCAACCCGGTCTGGGACCGCCTGGACAACCCGCCGCAGGAAGTCTGGGCCGAGCTGCGCGACATCGTCTGGAAAAAATACCAACGAAAACGCTGCCCGTGGGAGCGGGTGGCCGAGCTCGACCGCATCCTTGGAACCGAAGGCCAGGATCATTGAACCCTTCGACGGCCCCCCAACTCTTTTTGATGGAATTTTTCTAAACCCAGGCATTTTTCGACGACATACCCATTTACGCCTAATTATGCGTGCATTCGCATCCATCAATGAGTCCTCCATTTGCCTATTTTCAATTTGTGCCTAAACTTCAAAATAAATCCAAAATCAACAAACCCATAAAAATGAATGCCAATACCGTCGCCATCGCCCTTCTGTTGTCCACCATCACCGCCACCCACGGCCAGGTCAGCGTCAACGGCACGAGGGATTCCTCGGACAACTACACCAGCCAAGTCGTCCAAACAGTCACTGCCGGGTGGGGGAGCGAAAACGCGCTCGCTAACCTGCATGCCGCCCAAGACGGTTCCGACATCGCTCTGTTCATTGGCGGAAAAGCCCAAGGCAACGCCATTCTGCTCTTTATCGATTCGAAGAGCGGCGGATCCAACTTCATAGCCAACAATCAGATCACTAGCGGCGACGAAGGATACATGATCAACAACCTCGGCACATCCTCTTCCGCAGGCCTCACCTTTGAATCGGGCTTCAACCCGGACTATGCCGTTCGCATCTACAGCAATGGCGCCGCTACTGAAGCGCATGTGAATAGCTACAACCTCCAAAGTGGTGCCCGCGACTATGTTGGCCAGAGCTACAACCAATCTGCCGGGCCCAGCGGATTCGTCAGCGAAATTGCGACGATTTGGGCAGCTGCCACGCAACCCTATGGGGATGTTGCATTCGGCGTGGAAATGAAACTCAGCCTCGCCGCCCTCGGAGTGCCGGCCGGAGCGGGCCAACCGATCAAGATGATGGCGATCCTCGTGAATGACGGTTCGTCCTATGGCTCCAACCAGGTTCTTCCGTCGAGAACCAGCCCGACCGGAGACATCGGAGGTGGAATCAATGCAATCAATTTTTCGGATGAGTCCCAGGCTGCGGGCAACCAAGTGTTCTCCATCACGGTCGACAACACCGATACCGACGGCGATGGCATCAACAACGATGAGGACACCGACGACGACGGCGACGGCCTGCTCGATACCGTGGAAACCGATACGGGCACTTACATTTCTTCCTCGAACACCGGCACCAACCCCCTCGTTGGGGATTGTGACTCGGACGGCTTCACCGATGGTGATGAAGTGGCTGGCACCGCTCTCGGTTACATCTCCAATCCGCTGATCAAAAACTACACGAACATGACCGTGCCTGGCAGCTTCAACATGCCTGATGCTTGGACTGTCAGCCCCGGAGCAAACACTCCTTCAACCGACATGGTTCAAGGCTCCACAGATTCACTCACGGACCAGTATTCGTGGACGCTCAGCTATAATTTTACCACGCAAAGTTCCATCGAATACAAATATGCCGCAGGCTCATGGACCAACAACTGGGGCAATGGCAGCGGGAACTTCAACGCCACGATCCAGGCGACCGGGATTCATACCTTCACCTTCAACAACGCCACGCTCGCCCAATCTTTCGTTCGCACGACCTTTTCCGACGCCGAGTCATTCCTGGCCGCCTATGGATTGTCCTCGGGAGATGACACCGATGGCGATGGCGTCAACAACGAAGAGGAATACACGGCCAACACCGACCCTACCAACGTCGATACCGATGGCGACGGCGTCAATGACGGGGAGGATTCAAGTCCATTGCTTAGCACACGCGATATCGTCTTCTCGGTCGACATGACCGTTCAGGAAGGTCTTGGAAATTTCAACCCAGCCACCGGTACAGTGGTGGTGAGGTTCTTCTCCGGCATCATGGCCGGCCAGCAGGACCTCCTGCTTGCTGAAGTTGACAACACCGGCATCTACACCGGCACACTGTCTGATGTCGCCGGTCCTCTGAACCTCTCATTTGGCAATTACAAGTTCTTCAACACCACGCCTAGCGCTCCCAACAGCGGTTACGAGGATGGAAGTGACCGCAGCTTCGCCTTGGGGGCGGCGAATACGCCCCAGACGCTCGAAACGGTTTACTTCAGTAACAACTCAACGCTTCCGGGTTACAGTTCCTGGGCCTCCGCCAACGCCCCGGGGCAGACGGCGAGCCAAGATCACGACGGCGATGGCGTGCCCAACGGTGTTGAATACTTCATGGGCGAGAGCGGATCCAGCTTCACCACCAATCCGCAGCCAGTGGGCGGTGTGATCACCTGGCCGCGTGGCGCGGACGCCAATGGCGTGACCTTCAAAGTGCTGAGCTCGACGGATCTCGCCACATGGGAGGATGTCACCGCTTCGGCAGTTTCCAATCCAACATCGGTGAGCTACACCCTGCCAAGCGGCCAAGGCAAGCGCTTCGTCCGACTCGAAGTGACTGCTCCATGATCGATGGCGACATAGGCAACAGCTAGATAATTCAGAGGGTGGTGGCTGGAAGGCCATCACCCTTTTGCTTTAGTGCATTTTGCGCATCACATTCATGGGCGTAGCCGCCGATTTTGCGCTCAATCCATGTCCTTTTTCTCAAGCGTCTCATCGAGGTGCTTGAGAAAATCCTCAGTCTTCGGAAACTCCGAAGCGAAGAAGCGGTTGAACTCTTTGCCCTCGGAATTCAGCAGGATCACTGTCGGGAAGCCCTCGATCTTGTACTTTTCCGCAAGCGGTTTGTTCTTATCGGCAAGCTCCTTGTCGGCCTTCGGGAAATCGAGCTCCACGAGGATAAAATTTTTCGACGCCGCTTGGACGAATTCCTTTTTGGAAAAGACATTCTTGCGCATCGCGATGCAGGGCGGGCACCAGTCGGATCCTGTGAACTCGACCAGCACGCTCTTCTTGCCGGCCTTGGCGTCCGCAAGCGCCTTGTCGAGGTCGGTCGACCAGCCTTCAAGCGTGTTGGCAAAGGCGGGAGCGGTGAGTGATGCGACGCCGACGGTGAATGACGCAAGCCAGGTTACTGCTTTCATACCTTGCCAACGCCGCCTCGGCGGAAAATTGTCTTAATGATTCGCGTCTGGCAGAGAATCGCGTTCAATGCCGCCCATGGATCCCGCGCCCCGCCTCATCATCGCCACCCGCAACGCCCACAAAACTGCCGAGATCCGCGCGATGATCGGCGATCGCTTCGAGGTGCTCGATGTCGCCTCGTTTCCCGAATGCCCGGAAATCGAGGAAACCGGCACGACATTTCTCGAAAACGCGCGGCTCAAAGCCGAAGGGATCAGCCGCGTGATTGACGGCTGGGTGCTCTCGGACGACTCGGGCCTCGAAGTCGACGCGCTGGGCGGCGCACCGGGCGTGTGGTCATCGAGCTTTGGCGGCGAGGAAGGAAATCATGCGCTCAACAACGCGCGCCTGCTGCGCGAAATGGAAGGCAAGGCAGATCGCCGCGCGCGCTTTCGCTGCACGATGGTCCTCGCGCAAGGTGGCAGCGAAGTCGCCAACTTTAGCGGCACGGTCGAAGGTAAGATCATCGCCGACGCGCGCGGTGCCATGGGTTTTGGATATGATCCCTTGTTTGTGCCCGAAGGTCATGCGGCGACTTTCGCCGAACTCGGCGACGAAGTGAAAAACACCCTCAGCCACCGCGCCCGCGCACTGACGCAGGTGGTGGAATTTCTCGCCGGAAATGCGTGAAGCAACGGGGCGGTCCTGTCCTTATCATTCACAATGGTAGGGCGTGGCGGCCTCGCCGCGCCGACTCTGCAAACTCTTTTCGGCAAGCGCCCTTGCCATTGCGAACCAATCTCTAGCGTCTCATCGCCTCTTTGGATTTACATCCGGCATCGGATTTGCATACGCTTGCGGTCAATGAAACGCCTGCTGCACGGCATTCTCATTTCTGCGTTTGTCATCACAGCACTCGCGTCGTGTTCGAGTCAGGTCAAGGCACGTAAGCCGGTGAGCTATCGATTCGAGCATGGTCACACCGCGATGTTGAAAGATGGAATCGCCTATGCGCCGCGCAATGCGCCGCGAGCGGTGAAGAAGGCGATCGCCGCCGGCAACCGCTTGCAAGGCAAGCCCTACAAGTGGGGCGGCGGCCATGCGCATCATCACGACAGCGGCTACGATTGCTCCGGCACAGTTTCCTATGTGCTGCGCGAAGCTGGTCTTTTGAAAGGCTCGCTACACTCGAAAGCATTTTTCAAATATGGCAAAAAAGGCGAAGGCCGCTGGATCACCCTCTACATTCGCGACGGCCATGTCTTCATGACGGTTGCCGGTTTGCGCCTCGACACCGGCGGCCGCGGCTCATCCGAAGGCCCGCTCTGGAAACCCGAGACCCGCCAAGGCAAAGGCCACTTCATGCGCCACCCGCGCGGGTATTGAGGGGTTTAGTAAATTTCATAGCCACGGTAGCCACGGTAATGGAATCGTGGCGGCGGTTTTTTGCGGCCACATAATTTCTGAGAATGCTCTAGTGTACTGTAAGATTAATTATTTACATAAGTAAATTGAGAGTTAACATTGGGCATGCCTCGCCTAGGACGCCCTGTTATCGCGATTAAACTCAATCAACATGAACGGGATTTTTTGCATCGTCTCGTTCGACGAAGAAGCGCGCCGACTTCTGATGTGAAGCGCGCCAAAGCAGTTTTGTTGATGGAAAAAGGCGAATCCAACGCGCGAATCGCATCCGATGTTGGATTCTGCAGCGCTACTGTTGGCACGCTTCGTAAGCGCTTCTCGGAATTGCGTTTGGAAGGACTCAGCGACCTTCCTCGCAGTGGCCCGCCCCGCAAAATTGGCGATGAGCAGATCCAGCAACTTGTTGAAAAAACGCTTCATGAAAAACCCAAAGCCAGTACCCACTGGAGCACACGCAAGATGGCCCGTGCCATGGGCATTTCACATGATTCGGTATCGCGTATCTGGCGAGCATTCGGCCTCAAGCCTCACCGCGCAGACACCTTTCAAATCTCAACAGATCCCTACTATGTGGACAAGGTGCGTGATGTGGTCGGCCTTTATATGAGCCCTCCTGAAAACGCCTTGGTTCTTTGTGTTGATGAGAAAAGCCAGATTCAGGCTTTGGAACGCTCCCAACCGATATTGCCGTTGCGACTAGGCAAACCTGAAGGGCATACCCCCGAATACTTCCGTCATGGCACGGTTTCGCTGTTTGCAGCACTTGATGTTCAAAACGGCAGGGTGCTTGGCAAATGCTACCCCAGACATCGAGCCAAAGAGTTTCTTGCGTTTCTCAAGGAAATAGAAAGACACGTCGCAGAGGATGTGGCGCAGGGAAAGGAGATCCACCTCGTGCTCGACAACTATTGCACGCACAAATCGGCAACTGTCTTACGATGGCTGATCAAACGCCCGCATTGGCACCTCCACTTTACTCCGACACATGCATCATGGCTTAACCAAGTGGAACGGTTCTTTGCCAAGATCACCAATGAAGCGATACGGAGGGGCAACTTTTTGAGCGTTAATGATCTGATCCTAGCAATCAGAAGTTACCTGAAGGCCCACAACGAAGATTCGTCACCATTCGTCTGGACCGCTACTGCGGACCGAATCCTGAAAAGAACGGTTAACTTATGTAAATCACTTGGCTGACAGTACACTAGTGGGTGCACCTCTCCAAGCCCGCGCGGATGCCGGCGGCTTTGTGCAGGGTTTCTTCGTATTCTTTTTCCGGATCCGAATCCGCGACGATACCGGCACCGACATGATAGCTCAGGCGCTCGTTGTTTCGCACGAGTGTTCGGATGGCGATGTTGAATGAGCTTTCGCCATTGAAGCCGAGCCAGCCGACCGCGCCGCAGTAGATTCCGCGGGGAGAATTTTCGAGTTCGCGGATGATTTCCATCGCGCGTTTTTTCGGCGCGCCGGTGATGCTGCCGCCGGGAAAACAGGCAGCGAGGGCCTCGATCACATCGGTGTCAGCGCGCAGCGTGCCGCGAACGGTCGAGACAAGGTGGTGGACTTGCGCCAGCGTTTCGAGTCGCAGCATTTCACTCACTTCCACGCTGCCGAATTCGCAGACTTGGCCGAGGTCGTTGCGCAGCAGATCGGTGATCATCACCAGCTCGGCAATTTCCTTGGCCGAAGTTTGAAGTTCGTAGGCCGAGCGCCGGTCCTCATCCGGATCGTGAAAGCGCGGGCGGGTGCCCTTGATCGGCTTTGTCTCGATGCCGCGGCCGGAGATTTTCAAAAAGGTTTCGGGCGATGAACTGAGAATTTCGCGGCCATCGAGTGCGAGCCATGCGGCCATCGGTGCAGGTGAGTTTTCGCGCAACGAAAGATAGAGTGGAAACAGCGAACCGCCGTTGATGTTTGCATCAAACGAATGCGCAAGATTCACCTGATAGATGTCGCCGGCGGCGATCCATTCCTTCGCGCGCTCGACGCTGCGCATGAAGTCCTCGCGGCGGGTCGACGCGTGGAAATCACCGATCGCGAAGGGCGCGTCGTGCGATTCACGCAGCTCTGCCGAAAGCCGGCCGATTTCCCACCAGCTTTCATCGGCATGATCGAAGACCAGCATTTCGCGGTAGTCGCCGAAGACGAAGTCGCCCTCGTAGCCGATCCACCCGCAGAGCCCGCCCGCAGGAAATCCGCTATCGCCTTGCGCGCCATGGCCATCGGCAAGCGCCTGCCTCAGCACGGCGCGGTCGTCGCCCGAGTGGATCGACCCGCGCAAAATCCGCTCTGGGCGGGCGGCAATGACCGAAACCGCACGATCGGCTGTCGATGGCAGGTGGCCCGCCGAGTCGAAAAACACCATACCCGGCAGATGGCGCAGTTGGCTGGCCACTTCGAGCGGCCGCAGGCCGACCAGGCGCGGCGACCGCGTGAGCATCCTTGCCGTAGCATCGGTCATCGGGCCAAACAAGGCACCGGCAGGCGGTGAAGCAAGCAGGAACCGATGCAAATTACATCAAATCGGCAATTTTCCGCGAAATTCTCCGATTCGGGGATTGCTAAAATCCTCGCTCTGCATAGCAATGCGCGCCCGCAATCATATCGATAACGCCAACCCATCGCACATTCACGCCATGAAGGACCTCACCAAATACCGCAACATCGGCATTTTCGCCCACGTCGACGCCGGCAAGACCACGACCACCGAGCGCATTCTCAAGCTCACCGGCAAGATTCATAAAATCGGCGAAGTGCACGACGGCGCCTCGACCATGGACTTCATGGAACAGGAAGCCGAGCGCGGCATCACCATCCAGTCGGCCGCGACAACCTGCTTCTGGAAGGGCCACCAATTCAATGTCATCGACACCCCCGGCCACGTGGACTTCACCATCGAAGTATACCGTTCGCTCAAGGTGCTCGACGGCGGCGTTGGCGTTTTCTGCGGGTCCGGCGGCGTTGAGCCCCAGTCGGAAACCAACTGGCGCTATGCGAACGACTCGAAAGTTTCCCGCGTCATCTACGTCAATAAGCTCGACCGCATCGGCGCAGATTTCTACCGCGTCGTCGCCCAAGTGAAAAAAATCCTTGGCGCCCACCCGCTCGTCATGGTCCTGCCGATCGGCACCGAATCCGATTTCGTCGGCGTTGTCGACCTGCTCACGATGAAGGCCCACATCTGGGACGAGTCGGGTCAGCCGGAGAATTTCAAAATCGAGGAAATCCCCGCCGACATGGTGGCCAAGGCGCAGGAATACCGCGCCGCCCTCATCGAGACCGCCGTCGAACAAGATGACGAGGTCATGGAAAAATACCTCGAGGGCGTTGAGCCCGATATCGACACCATCAAGCGTTGCATCCGCAAGGGCACGATCGGTCTCGCGTTCTTCCCGACCTATTGCGGCTCGTCTTTCAAAAACAAGGGCCTGCAGCTCGTGCTCGACGCCGTCGTCGACTACCTTCCTGCCCCAACCGACGTCAAGCCACTCCCTGAAGTGGATGCCGAAGGCAACGAAACCGGCAACTTCGCCGTCATCGACCCGAAGGCACCGTTCCGCGGATTGGCTTTCAAAATCATGGATGACAAGTTCGGCGCGCTCACCTTCACCCGCATCTACTCGGGCACCATCAAGAAGGGCGACACCGTGCTTAATTCCTTCACCGGCAAGACTGAGCGCATCAGCCGCATGGTTGAGATGCACGCCGATGACCGCAACGAAGTGGACGTCGCCCAAGCCGGCGACATCGTCGCCCTCGTCGGACTCAAGAATGTCCAAACCGGTCACACGCTCTGCGACGAGAAAAACCCGGCCACTCTTGAGCCGATGGTGTTCCCGGATCCCGTCATCTCCATCGCCGTTGCTCCGAAGGACAAGGCCAATGCTGAAAAGCTCGCCAATGCCATCGGCAAGATGATCCAAGAAGATCCCTCGTTCCGCGTCGAAACCGACGAAGAGACCAACGAAATGATTCTCAAGGGCATGGGCGAGCTTCACCTCGATATCAAGATCGACATCCTCAAGCGCACCCACAAGGTCGAGGTCACCGTTGGCGCTCCGCAGGTTGCCTATCGCGAAACCATCACCAAGCCGGTTTCCGACAGCTACACCCACAAGAAACAGTCGGGTGGTTCGGGTCAGTTTGCGAAGATCGATTACACCATCGAGCCAGGCGAAGCCGGCTCCGGCTTCATCTTCGAATCGAAAGTCGTCGGCGGTAACGTCCCCAAGGAATTCATCCCCGCCGTCGACAAGGGCTTCAAAACCTCCGTCGACAAGGGCCCTCTCGCTGGCTACCCCTGCTTGGACTTCAAGGTCACCCTCACCGACGGTGGTTTCCACGCGGTCGACTCCTCGTCCATCGCTTTCGAAATCGCAGCCAAGGCCGCTTATCGCCAAACGATGCCCAAGGCCGGACCGCAAATTCTTGAGCCGATGATGAAGCTCGATGTCTTCGCACCCGAAGAAAAAGTCGGCGATGTGATCGGCGACCTCAACCGCCGCCGCGGCATGATCCAAGGCCAGGAGCCCACTCCGGGCGGCATCCGCGTGAAGGCCGAAGCACCGCTCAGCGCGATGTTCGGCTACATCGGCGACCTTCGCACCATGACCTCCGGCCGTGGCCAGTTCTCCATGGAGTTCAGCCACTACGCGCCGTGCCCGAAGAATGTTTCGGACGATGTCATCGCCAAGGCCAAGGCCCGCGAAGAGGCCGCCCGCAAGTAAGCGTGGCGGCGCGCTTCACGGCGCATGGACCGCACTCAACAAAAAAGCCGCAGCGATCATCGCTGCGGCTTTTTTGCGTGATGGATCAATGCCCCGGGGGCGGATCAAACATAGTGCAATTCGCGCGCCTTTGCCTCGATGGCGGATTCGCTGTCGAGCAGCTCTTGGATCGGATCCCATCGGCCGGAGACCAGAGCGTCGCGGGCCGAGTCGGGCATGGTGACGGCGAAGTCGAGTCCGCCCGAGCTGCGCACGCGCAGGGCATCGACATCGATGGTCACGGTGGTTGCCGGATCATTCTCGACCGCGTCGCGCAGTGCGGCGATGTCGGCGGCCGAGGCGATCACGCAGGGCATCGCAAGAGTGGTCGAGTTGCCGAAGAAGATCTCCGCGAACGATTCGGCGATGACGCCATTGAAGCCGAATTTTTTGAGCGACTGTGGCGCATGCTCGCGCGACGAGCCGCAGCCGAAGTTCTCACCTGCGAGCAGGATTGAGGCACCTTCGAAGCGCGAATCATTGAGCGGGTGATCGGTTTTCTCGCCGGTTTCGGAATTGAAGCGCACATCGTAAAACGCGAATTCGCCGAGTCCGTCGAAGGTGACGCACTTCATGAAACGCGCGGGGATGATGCGGTCGGTGTCAATGTCGGCGCCGGGAATAAAAACGGCGCGGCCGGAAACTTGAGTGACGGGATCGAGGGGCATGGTGGAGTGTGAATTGCTGATTGGTTAATGCGGTAACAATCGCGTTTGTGGCTTACGCGACAGCGACCTGCTGAAGATCAAAGACCTCGCGGGCATCGGCGATGCTGCCATTGATGGCGGCGGCGGCGACCATCACGGGAGACATCAATACGGTGCGGCCGGTGGGTGAGCCTTGGCGGCCTTTGAAATTACGGTTTGAGGACGAGGCACAAAGTTGATCGCCGATGAGCTTGTCGGGGTTCATCGCGAGGCACATCGAACATCCGGCACCGCGCCATTCGAAGCCGGCAGCGCGGAAAATTTCCGGGATGCCTTCCTGTTCGCATTGGATCGCGACGATCTGCGAGCCGGGAACGGCGATCGCTTTGACGCCCGCTGCGACGCGGTGGCCTTGGATGAATTTTGCCACTTCGCGGAAGTCGGAAATGCGGCCATTGGTGCACGAGCCGATGAATGCGACATCGATCTTCACGCCCTTGATCGGCGTGCCTGCGGGCAATTTCATGTAGGCAAGAGCCTCGTCGATCGAGGCCTTCTCCTGCGGCGATGCTGCCTTGGCGGGATCGGGGATGTTTTCGGAAATCGAAATCCCGTGGTCGGGCGAAATGCCCCAAGTGACAGTCGGCTCGATGTCGGCGGCATTGATGCGCACGATGTCGTCGAACTTCGCATCCGCATCGGAGGCAAAGGACAGCCAGCGCAGCGCGGTGGCGTCGAAGTCGTTCATGTCGACATAGGGGCGACCCTTAAGATAGGCGACCGTCTTGGCGTCGGGATTCACATATCCGCAGCGCGCGCCGCCTTCGATCGACATGTTGCAAACGGTCATGCGCTCTTCGATCGACATGCGGTCGAAGACATCGCCGGCGTATTCGTAGGCGTAGCCGATGCCGCCTTTGGCACCGAGCAGGCGAATGATGTGAAGGATCACATCCTTGGCGTAGACTCCGGGGCGAAGGTCGCCATTGACTTCGATGCGGCGGACTTTGAGAGCCTCGAGCGCAAGTGTTTGCGAGACCAGCACATCGCGCACTTGGGTGGTACCGATGCCAAAGGCGATCGCACCGAAAGCTCCGTGCGTGGCGGTGTGCGAATCGCCGCATGCGATCGTGGTACCCGGCTGGGTGATGCCTTGCTCGGGGCCGACGACGTGGACGATGCCTTGTTTGCCCGACGCGAGGTCGAAATAAGTGACGCCGAAGTCATCGGCATTTTTGCGCAGCGCCTGCATCATTTCTGCGGCAAGTGGGTCTTGTGGCGCGTCTTGGTCGATCGTTGGCACGATGTGGTCGACGGTGGCAAAAGTACGCTGCGGGAACTTCACCTTGAGGCCGAGGTCGCGAAGCATGCCAAAGGCCTGCGGCGAAGTGACCTCATGGATCAGGTGAGTGCCGATGAAGAGTTGCGTGCGACCGTCGGCAAGCGTGCCAACGGTGTGGGCGTCCCAAACTTTCTGGAAGAGATTTTTTCCCATGGTGAACAGACCGCCGGGGTTGGTGGCGGGCGGGAAAACTGCCTTTGCCGAAGGGAAATGTCAAAGCCGCATGCGCATCGGCGCGCGACAGATGCAAATGGCAAGCATCAGCCCAGCTCGATGATCAGCCCGATGATCAACCCCAAAAGAGCAAGGACTGCTGCGGTGACACCTAGAATTTGCGGCCAATTCCTTGATTTTACCTGCTTGGTGCTCACCCCGTTGATCCAAGCCTCCCAGTCTTTTCCGGCCGAATTGGCAGCGCGATGATAATGCCTGCCGCTTCCGCGGAAGCGTAAATTTTCATCGGTTATCTTGCTGAACCTCATGAATTTGACTCTTTAATGAGACTGTAACACGAAACGGAAACGGGAGGCATTAGGGAAACGCCGAATGCGCCGCAAAGCGCGAGAGGCAAAGCAAAGTGATGCTGCCGCACGCACGCAGGGGAAAAGTTACTTCTCGGGGCGGACTTCAGGGGCAGCCGAAGCCTCACCTTGGATTTCTTGGAATTGCGGAAGCGGGCGGAGCTTCGATGGTTTTGAGTCACTTGTGCAGCAGCAGGAAGCGACCATCAGAGCGACGCTAGCGAGTATCAATGCGGGAGCGATGCGGGACATGGTAGTTGGGGGATGTTTTTTAGTGTTTGGTAAATATGGTGAAGGCAATTGCACGACTGTTGATCCAGTCTCGTGACGATTGAGATTATATTTTACAGGCCTCGCTGCAAGGCAAAAGAAAGCGGTTCTTGGCCGCAGGCTTGTCATTGCGCCGGCATTGTCGACACTCGGCCCCTGCCGCCCAGACGACCGGGCGGGCGGCCATGGCCGATGATTTTGAACCCCATTTTCCAGACTAGCGGCCCGGCCAATTCCACCCCATGAGCGCAAAGAGGAAAACGAGGCTCGAGATCTGTGGCGATTGGAAATCAAGGCTGCTCGGCAAGCTCTTGGGCTGGGCGATGAAGCTCACGACCGCGACGCTGCGGGTCGATCTGCACAACCCTGGCCGCATTGGCGATCCAAACACCCCGGTGCCGCCGATCATTCTGATGCTCTGGCACAGTCGGTTTTTTGTCGTGCCGGGGGCATGGCTCAAAATGCTTCGCACCAAGCGCCGGGTGAGCATTCTCACCAGCGCGAGTCGCGATGGTGACATGGTCGCCAATGCGATGGCGGTGTTTGGATTTGATGCGATTCGCGGATCCTCATCGCGCCGTGCGGTGGCCGCCTTGGTTGGCCTCAAGCGCGCGCTGGAAGCCGGGCAGGATGTTTGCCTCACGCCCGATGGCCCGCGCGGCCCGCGCTACAAGGTGCAAGCGGGAGCGATCAAACTTGCAGAAGCGACCGGCGCGCCGATCGTGCCGGTGCATGTGCGATTCTCTTCGGCATGGCGACTTGGCACCTGGGACCGCTTCGTGATTCCTTGTCCATTCAGCCGCGTGTCCGTCACTTTTGGCGAACCGCTGCTTGTGTCAAAAGGCCTTGATGCCGAGGCATTGGAAAACGAGCGGCTCAAAATCGAATCGCTGCTCGTGTCCGGCACCGATGATGCGTAAAAAATTTTCAACCAACCCTATGAACCAACCCCGATTGCTTGATGGAAAATCCGTGGCCGCCGCAGTGCTCGATGAGTGCCACGCGGAGGTCGAAGCCCTCAAATCCCGCGGCACAACGCCCGGCCTCGCGGTCGTGCTGGTCGGCGATGATCCGGCCTCGCATGTGTATGTCGGCTCGAAAGTCCGCACCTGCGGCGAACTTGGAATTTTTTCGCGCAAGATCGAGTTGCCTGCGAGCACCACGCAAGACGAACTGCTCAAGGTCGTGCGCGATCTCAATGCCGACAGCGCGATCCACGGCATCCTCGTGCAATCGCCACCACCGGCACACATCAACGAAGAGGAAATCATCCGCGCCATCGATCCGCGCAAAGATGTCGACGGCTTTCATCCGGAAAATGTCGCCAAGCTCGCGCTCGAAGACCCGACAGGATTTGTCCCCTGCACGCCCGCCGGCTGCATGAAGCTGCTCGAAGTCGCCGGCATCGAAACCAATGGCGCCGAAGCGGTGGTCGTCGGCCGCAGCATGATCGTCGGCAAACCGATGGCGCTCCTTTTGGTTTCAAAAAAATCCAATGCCACCGTCACCATCGCGCATTCGCGCTCACGCGATCTTCCGTCGATCTGCCGCCGCGCTGATATCCTCGTCGCCGCTGTCGGCAGACCCGAAATGGTCAAGGCCGATTGGGTCAAGCCCGGTGCGGTCGTCATCGATGTCGGCATCAACCGCGTGGCCGATCCGTCGAAAAAATCCGGCTATCGCCTCACTGGCGATGTGGCATTTGAAGAAGTGGCACCGCTCTGCTCGGCGATTACTCCGGTGCCCGGCGGCGTCGGACCAATGACCATCGCGATGCTGATGAAGAACACGCTGCAAGCGGCACGGCAATCGCTGGCCTGATCCCTGCCCGCGTTGCTGTCACAGAAAATTTCGAAACACCATGCAGGCGGCGACCCATCAGGCGGTGATCACTGGCGGCACCGGCGGCCTTGGCAAGGCCATCGCCGATGCGCTTGCGGCGCCAGATTGGTCGATCGCCGCACCTGGCAGCCGCGATCTCGATGTAAGGGATCCCGCACAAGTGCGCTGTTATTTTGAGATTCGGGATGTCGACCTACTGGTCTGCGCGGCAGGCATCACGCGCGACGCATCGCTTGGCCAGCTCAGTGAAGAAGCATGGGACGAAACATGGTCGGTCAATTTCACCGGCACGCTTTCCTGCATCCGTGCGGTGCTTCCAAACATGATCGAACACCGCCGCGGCCACATCGTGCTGATCTCAAGTTTTTCGGCGCTGCGACCGCCGCGGGGTCAGGCCCCCTACGCCGCCGCCAAAGCCGCTTTGCTTGGCCTCGTTGCAGATCTCGCAACGCAGCACGGGCCATCAAATGTTAGGATCAACGCAGTGTTGCCCGGCTTTCTTGAAACAACCATGACCTCTGGCATCACCCCAGTGCGCCGCGAACAAATTCTCGCCGACCACACGCTCGGTCGATTCAACACCTGCGCACACGCGGCGGAGTTCATCCGATTTCTCCATCACCAAATGCCCAATACTTCAGGCCAGGTCTTCCAACTCGACAGCCGCATTGCGCCGATGTGAGGGGCGTCGAAATGACGCGGAGATCAAAGACCCGGCAAATCAAGCGACCACAAGTTTTGATGCCGGGCGAACCTCCCGCCGAATCTGCGGGCCTTTGTCCACAGTCGCTTTGCTCAAGTCATATTCGGCCTGAAGGCGTATGAGAAGAGCCGCGGGAACTCCAAGATAGCGTTCCAATCGCAAAGCAGTATCAGAGGAAACCCCTTTTCTTCCCGCAAAAATATCGCTGAGGCGACTGCGAGGAATCGCCATGTCGCGGGCGGCCTTGGCGGCAGGAATCATGCGGGCTTCCAGTTCGTCTTGAACAAGACCGGCGGCGGGGTTGGCGCGTAGTTTCATAGAGTCAGTGCGTGTCTTCAATTTTTACGAGAGCAACATCGGTGAGCTCGCGATTTGCCCACGCAAATGTGATGCGCCACCTGGATGCACGTGAATCCGCGTCAAAATGGAATACCTGCGAGTGCCGCGTAGACTGTGGTAATGGAGAGCGTGAAGTTTCATCAGGTCTTTTTCGGTTGAATGATGAAGGACTACGAGTCGTTCTTGCGCTTTGCTGAGGCGAAGGTCACCCAACAACCTGGCTTCTTTCCTCGTCAAATCCTCGCCGAGAAAGACTTTCTCAGTCAAAGCATCGGCGAAGCTTTTGATCATCGTTGTGAGATTGTAATCTAAAAAGAGAACAGCGCAATGGGAAATTGTGCTGTGCTGTTTTTTGCGGCTTTGCGCGTTCGCCGAAAGAGGCAAAACGACACGGCTCCCCGAGCCCTCACTTCAACAGCGCGCTTTTCCACGCCGGCTCCTTGAAGCCGACGAGCACGCTGCCATCGCCGATGACGAAGGGGCGTTTCACGAGATTGCCGTGGGTCGAAAGCATTTCGAGCGCTTCTTTTTCGGTCATGTTCGGCAAGCGATCCTTGAGCTCCATCGCGCGGTAGTCCATGCCCGAGGTGTTGAAAATTTTCCGCAGGTCACCATGGGCGGCATCGAGCGCGACCTTGAGTTCGGACACTGCCGGTGGTGTTTCGCGAATGGCTTTGACCTCGTGCTTGATGCCATGCGCGTCGAGCCATTTGAGCGCGTCGCGGCAGGTGCTGCATTTTTGATATTCGTAAACTTTGAGCATGATCGCCGCTTGAAAAATTTTTCGCGTCTCGCTTGCGGATTACTTCATCGCCGATGCGATGTCGGCGGCGAGCCTTGAGAGCAACTTCGATTGCGCGGCGACGAGTGACGGGTAGCCGTCCGCTTGCAAAGGCTCGCGATCGACGAAGGTTTTTGCCGCAGCGACCCTGCGTTCGGGCAAGGCATAGAGGCGCCAGCCGGCTTCGATGACTGCATGGCCGTCGCCTGATCCGTGAAGCTGGCGGATGTCGATGGTCACTTGATAGCGCAGGCCGTTGTCATCGCGCCATGGGTAGGTGCGCACATTGCCGGTGCCGAGTCGGCGGCCAAGGTTGGCGGCAGTGACCCGTGCGACCGATGAGGCGAGATCGCCGGCCCAGCGGTGGTCGTCGGCGATGCTGAGTTGGTTGGGCGACTCCGCGATCACGAGGTTTGGTCGGTCGATGTATTCGGCGAGCGCGATGGGCCCAACACCGATGCCCATGCCGCTGCCCGAGGGCGCGGATCCGTCGGCGGTGAGGACATAAAATGATTTGGACGATGAGGCGCAGCCCGCGAGCAGGATGCCGATGAGCAGGGAAAGGGTGCGGGTGATCATGGCGGCGGTGGATGTTTCAACGGGCAGCTTTCGGCACCGGATTGTTCGATGATTCGCGACCGAAGATGAGAGAGTTGGGTTTCTCCTCGATGGTGTTGGTGACCGATTTGAGCGAGCGCAGCGAGGCGCGCAGTTCGTCGAGCACGCGCAGCATGTCGCCTTGCATCGGGCCATCGGGCCCAAGGCTCGAGACCGACTTGCGTGTGGCGGCAGCAGTCGCTTCGATTTCCTTGGCAGCGGCGCCAATACCGGTCACCGCCTTGTCGATTTCCAATGCCTGGAACTTGTCGAGCACGGCGGAAAGTTTCGCTTCAAGCTGCGCGAGGCCGGATGAAACCGTCGGCACGGTGTCGAACTCGCCGACCTTGCCCATGCTTTGCGGCAATACATCGTCGTAATAATCGAGATCCACAAAAAGCGCACCGGTGATGAGGCTGCCTGTTTTCAACGCACCGCGCAGGCCTTTGTCGACCGCCTGCCGAATGAATGCCATGTCAGCATCTTTGTCCTTGTTTGGATTTTCCGGAACCATCAGTCGCGGATCAATCTCGATCAACACCGGCACCGACATGTTTTGCGCGCCGGGCATGAGGTCGAAGGAAATGCGCGACACGCGGCCGATCGTGATGCCGCGGTATTCCACCGGAGCTCTTTCGCTGAGGCCGCGCACGGTTTGATCAAACAGCAACAACAAGCGCATCGTAGGATCGAAGGATGATTTTTTGGCAAACTCCTCATCCTGGTAGAGCGTGAATGAGCGGCCATCGGCTGCGGTGATGCCGGGCTCCTCGCCTTGGGTCACACCGAAGGAAACGCCGCCGGAAATCATCGCTTGGAATGATGGCGTTCGCAGCTTGAAGCCATCGGCACCGGCGCTGATGTCGATGCCGCTGGTGTTCCAGAAGCGCGTGTTTTCCGTGACCAGGCCGCTGTAGGTTTTGCTGATGAAGGCATCGTAACTGACCTGCGATCCATCATTGCTCAACTTGCGGCCTTCGATGCGGCCGACTTCAAATCCGCGAAAATAAATTGGCGCGCCGGCGGCGAGCGATCCGGCTTGATCGGCAACGAGCGTGAGCCGCAAGCCCGGCACATTGCGATTCGTCGCGGGCGGCGTTTCAAGGCCTTTGAAGGATTCGTCACGCGGCCCATCCGCGGGCCCTGGATCGAGCTCGATGTAAGCGCCAGTGATCAGCGTCGAGACGCCTGAAAACTCAGTGCCGGTGATCCGTGGCCGCACGACCCAGAAGCGCGTGCCTTGGCGCAAGAGATCCTCTTCATCGCGATCAAGTTCGACATCAACCATCACCGATTTCAAATCATCCGCCAGTTTCACATGCCGCACCATGCCAACCTTCACCGAGCGGCAACGCACTTCGGTTTTTCCCGCCTCGATGCCGTCCGCCGTCTCGAAGCGCACATGAGCAACCTCGCCTTGCGCGGTGAAATTCCGGTAAAGCAGCCAGATGCCGAGGAGCAGGGCCACGATCGGCACCACCCACACGGCATTCCAGCGCTTGGCACGCTGGATCTCGGGCTTGGGTGCTTTTGGTGATGTCGGGGTATCGCTCAAGGGCTTTGGTCTTTCGATGGCGGTGGGTCCTCGGCCATTTCATCGAGCCGGTCCCACAGCAAGCGAGGCTCGAAGCTCATCGCCGCGAACATGGTAAGCATGACCACCCCTGCAAATGCAAGCGCTCCCGGCCCGGGGGTGATGCTCATGTAGTTTCCCAACTGCACCAGCGAGACCAGGATGCCGACCACGAAAATGTCGATCATCGACCAACGGCCGAGCAGCTCGGTGACCCCGTGCAGCCTGCCAAGCGCCTTGGGCGAGGGGTGGATCCAGCCAGCCGCGGCCGCGCAGAGCCAGCTCAGAGCCGCGATTTTGAGGATCGGAATGAGGATTGAGGCGACGAAAATCACGATCGCGATCGGATAAGCGCCAGTGCGCCAGAAGGTCATCATGCCGCTGATGATCGTGTTGGGTGTCACCACACCGATCTCGACCACGGTCATGATCGGCAAGATGTGCGAGGGAATGTAAAGGGCTGCCGCCGCCGCCATCAGCGCCACGGTTTTCTGGATGCTGTTGGGTTTGCGCAGCTCAAGCTTGGTGTTGCAGCGTGGGCAATTTCCCAAAGCCACCTCCGCCACACGGCCGCAAACATGACAGCCTGCAAGCCCGCGGTCGGCCGCTTTTTCAAAATGCTCCTTCATCTTCGCGCCACCTCCATGCGGTCCCAAAGTTCTTCGCGGTCGATGCCCGCCACTGCGAATGCCATGCAAAGCATCAGGCCAGCAAAGGCCCAGAAGCCGATGCCGAAAGTGACATCCGCCACTTGCCCCAATTTCAACAAACTCACCAGCACGCCGAGCAGGAAAACTTCGACCATGTTCCATGGTTCGCTGAGGTGCATCCACTTCGCGATCGTGAACGAGCCGGGAAGCAGGCGGCCAAACATCAGCGGCAGACTCACATACAGCATCCCGCCGGCCAGCACAAAGGGCGCGACGATGGTGAAAAGCACGATCGAGATGCCAAGCGCGGGCGTGCCTTCATCGATCAGCGCCACCGCCGCACCCAGCAGCGTGAGGCTCTTGCGCAGCGTCGCGGCATCCATCGTGAGAAAGGGAAACACATGCGCGAGCGCCATCAGGATCAATGCCGCAAGCGAGCAAGCCGAGGCCCTTGTCAGCGAAGCCACGCGGTTCTGGTAAAGCACCGTGCCACAGCGGATGCAGCGCGCGGCGGCGCCTTCCTCAAGCGTTCCGGCTTCGTGCAAAGTGTCACAAAATTCGCAGGCAGCATAACGCTCGCCCGGTGGTTTCGGCCACGAGAGCAAGGCCTTCCAGGTTTTGGAAAAACCGGCCTTCATGCTTCACGATGCGCCACCACGCGCTGCGCCAGCTCCCCGAGGCCCTCGATGCCGCACTCGACAAAATCCCCGGCCTGCAGATAGCGCGGCGGCGTCATGCCCAAGGCCACGCCCGCCGGCGTTCCGGTCGCGACCACATCGCCCGGCAACAAGGTCATGAAGCGGCTGATGTATGCCACCAGCTGCCGCACGGAGCACATCATGTCGCCAGTCCAGCTGTTTTGCCGCAGCTCACCATTCACCTTGCACCACAGCCGCAGTTTTTGCGGATCAGTCACCTCATCACCCGTCACCAACCATGGCCCCATCGGCGCGAAACTGTCGGCACTTTTGCCCTTGGTCCACTGACCGCCGGACTCCAATTGAAACGCCCGCTCGGAGTAATCACAAAACACCGAGTAGCCCGCGACATGACCCATCGCTTCAAGCTCGTCGACATAGGACGCCGTCCGGCCAATGACCAAGGCGAGCTCAACCTCGTAATCCATCTTGGTGCCGCCACGCGGAATGATCACATCGTCGTGCGGACCGCTCCACGCGCTGCTGGCCTTCATGAAAAGCACCGGCTCAGAGGGGATATCGCCGCCCATTTCCTTGGCATGATCCAAATAATTTTTGCCGACGCAGACGATTTTCGATGGCCGGTTCACTGGCGGGCCCAGCCGCGCCGCGGGATCGATCAAGGCCCCGCCCGGGCAACCATCCGCAACCCACTCGGCCAAACCCTCAAGCCCACCCGATGCGAAAAACCCCTCGTCGTAATCATGAAATTCGCCGCTGGCATCCACTCGCCGCCCGTCTGGCAGCAAAACCCCCGGCTCTTCGCGGCCGGAATCACCAAATCGGATCAATCTCATGGCTCAATTCTAGCAGATTTGCGGCCTTGGCCCAATGCCCATTTCGCGGGAAAATCCCCGTCTGGGGCGGTGGATCGGATCAGCTCGCCATTGGCCAGCTCGGTAAAAAAAGAAGCGGCCCGACCGATCATCCCAGCAGGAAAAACCCAATAACCTGAAGGGCATCTCAGTCGGACCGCCTTGTCTTGCGACGCAGGACTGTTAGCTCACATTCCAACGACGCGCAAGGGAAAAAATTACAAAAAGGTTAAAAAATGTGAAATTTTGGCACCAGCTCACCCCTCAAGCCCGGTAGGGCGATGCGGCCCGCAGCGCCGACTCTTTGAAGAAAGATTTCAAACCACGAATGGATGCGAATGAGAAAGATCGTGGATGACAAATAGGCAGGGACCTTTGTCCACAAAGGTCCGCGCGAATGATCAGCCGCATCTTCAAAGGGGAGCGCCGGCGTCCCGCCGGCATCTTCAAGGAGCCGTGGGCATCTTGCCCACCTCTTTTGACTCCCGCGCGCCACCCGCGCGTTCGACCCTTCGGGCCAAGTCACTCGCTGCGCGAGTTCCTGTCCAAAACGGCTACAAGCCTTCGCCGTTTTTCTTGTCTCTTGATTCTTACCGTCTTGCATCTTGCACTGATGCGGCCCCGCAGCGCCGACGCTTTGAAGAAAGATGCCGAACCGCGAATGAATGCGGCTGTGAAGGGAATGTCCTAGTTCCCAGACAAATTTAATGGGCCCATCCAACGATGAACCATACTATTTCCCAGACAAATTGCACTGCCGTCCCACAGTCTGGACATGGCGAGCCCTGAGCCTTGAGTTTGCAAGGCGTCACGAGGGTTTTGGCGGAATGCCGATTGCGAGTTTTTTTCGGGTCGTTGATATATCCTTTGAATATCGCGGCGATGCTGTCCCATGAGATTATGTTCTGATAGGGGCAAATCCCGGCAACCACGCAGTGT
>JBIKIR010000068.1:0-6740 GCA_044361475.1 Luteolibacter sp.
GCGAGGAATAAGGTTGAGCATTTGCTTAAGGACGACCACATTGGCGCGGGTTGGTGTAGTTTTGTTCATACACCCTACCGAGTGGCAGGGATTTCAACTCAACACCAGCCCGTTTTTTCCGCTCCAAGCAAAGCCTTCCTGTGGGATGGCTGTGAAAAGAATCTTACTATCTCAATGAGCTACCTTGATCATTCAGGGAGCGTTTGTATGAGAGTGAGCTGGATAGGCCTTTTGTTTACGCCGCCCTAAATTTTCTCCGCGAAGTCTTCAGAGATCTTATCCAAGTCCGCCACGAGGCTTCGCAGTTTTCAGCTTTCAATATTTCAGAGTTTCAGCATTTCAGCTTTTAGCTATCCCCCCCAACTCCTTTTCCAAAAACCTCGCAGTAAGGGATTTCTTAGCTCTGGCGACTTGTTCGGGTGGGCCTTCGGCGATGATCTCACCTCCGTTGGCGCCGGCTTCGGGGCCGAGGTCGATGATCCAGTCGGCTTCGGCGGCGACGGCCATGTGGTGTTCGATGACGGCGACCGTGTGGCCCTCATCGACGAGGCGGTGGAGGACATCGATGAGGCGGGTGATGTCTTCGAGGTGGAGCCCGACGGTAGGTTCTTCGATGAGGTAGAGGTTGTGCGCGGCGTTGCGCGGGCGGTTCATTTGCGCCTTGGCGCTGCGGCCTTTGATGAGCTCGGAGACGAGTTTGATGCGTTGGGCTTCGCCGCCGGAAAGCGTGGGTGAGGCTTGGCCGAGTTGCAGGTAGCCGAGGCCGGTATCGGCGAGCAAGGCGAGAGGTGCGGCGATGCGTGGTTGCGATTCGAAGAAGGCGGCGGCTTCGTCGATGGTGAGCGAAAGGACATCACCGATGTGCTTGCCGCGGAATGCGACTTCGAGGGTGGCCGGATTGTAGCGGCTTCCGTTGCACGACTCGCAATGGACCCAGGTGGGCGGCAGGAAATCCATTTCCAGTTTCACGCGGCCATTGCCTTTGCAGGCTTCGCAGCGTCCGCCTTCGGTGTTGAAGGAAAAGCGCGAGGCATCGAAGCCACGGATGCGGGCCTCGGGCAATTGTGCAAACAGCGCGCGGATGTGATCGAAGACCTTCACATAGGTCGCCGGGCATGAGCGCGAGGTTTTGCCGATCGGCGATTGATCGACCTCGTAGCAGGCTTTGATCGATTTTTCGCCGCTGACTTTGGTGAAATTTTTGTTCTTCGCCGTGCGTTTGAAAATCGGAGCGATGCACTGGTGCATGAGCGTCGACTTGCCCGATCCCGAAACGCCGGTGAGCACGGTGAGGCGGCCAATGGGAATGGCGGCCGTGATGTTTTTGAGGTTGTTGGCGCAGCAACCGTGGAGCGTGAGAAATGCGTGATCCTTTTTCACCGCCCGTCGCTCGCCGCGCAGGGGGTGGGACAATGGATGGGATAGGGCACGGTAGGTGGGAGAATGGGCGAATTTTTGGTTTTGGGTTTTTCCGGCGGCCGCGCGTTTTGATTTTGTTGAAACTTTAATCGATGGCGGCAGCCCTTGATAGACCACTTCGCCGCCAAGGCGGCCGGCGGCCGGGCCGAGGTCGATCAGATGATCGGCGGCAGCGATCGTGTCTTCGTCGTGCTCGACCACGACCAGCGAGTTGCCTTGATCGCGTAGGGAGATCAGCGTTTTGAGCAATGCCGCATTGTCGCGCGGGTGGAGGCCGATGGTTGGTTCGTCGAGCACGTAGAGCACGCCGCGAAGGTTCGAGCCGAGTTGTGCGGCGAGGCGGATGCGTTGGGATTCGCCCCCGGAGAGCGTGTTGCCTGAGCGATCGAGTTGCAGGTAACCGAGGCCGACGCTTTGCAAAAACGCGAGGCGGCGCGCGATCTCTGGCAAGATGTCGCGAGCGATCAAAGCCGTGCGTGAATCGCTGAACGAAAGTTTCGAGAACCACTCTTCTGCCTCGGCGATGCTGAAGCGTGAGAGCTCGCCGATCGATTGCCCGGCCGATGTTTTTTTCGCCTTGGCGGTGGGCGTACCAGTGATCAGTCGCACGGCCGATGCCGTCGGGTTGAGTCGGGTGCCATGGCAATCTGGGCATGGCACGAGTTCGTCATCGTCCATGCGCTCCATTGCGCGGTCGGCATCGAGCTCCGCTTCGAGCAGCGTGTCGAAGCGCGAGGTGTCGGGCACAATCGCGCGATGTTTTTTCGGAACCTTGCCATGGCCGCGGCAGGTGCCGCACCAACCGCGCGGTGAGTTGAAGGAAAACAGTCGCGGGTCGAGCTCTTCGAAGGACTGGTTGCAGCTCGGGCAGCTTGATTGCGTCGATAGCAGGATGAATTTTTTGTCGGCGGTGAAGAGCTTGATGAGGCCCTTGCCGATGGCGAGCGTGCGCTCGATTGCGCTCGCGAGATCCGTCGCAGCGGAGGCTTTCCCATGGCGTTTGAAGTCCACGGTCACCACATCGATGTCGTGTTCCTTGAAGCGTTCGAGGCGCGTGAAATTTTCCGCATCGCGAAACTGTCGATCTACTAAAAGTCTAGTAAATCCTTGTTTCAGCGCCCACTCGGCGATTTCCGTGTGATAGCCTTTTTTGCTGCGGATCAGCGGCGCGAGCAGGCAGACATCGCCTTTTTTCAATTCGGCGCGGATCACATTTTCGATGGCGGCGACCGATTGTTTTTCGACCGGCACCTGGCAATCCGGGCAGTGGATCGTGCCGAGCTTTGAGTAGAGCAATCGAATGAAGTTCCAGAGTTCGGTGACCGTTGCGACGGTCGATTTGCCGCCGCCTTGTGAGACGCGTTGTTCGATCGCGACCGTGGGTGGCAGCCCTTGAAGTTGGTCGATCTCCGGGCGTTCGAGTTGTTCGGCGAATTGCCGCGCGTAGGCCGATATCGAATCGAGGAAGCGGCGCTGGCCTTCGGCAAAAAGGATATCGAAAGCGAGCGTAGATTTTCCCGAGCCCGAAAGCCCGGAGATCACGACGAACTGATCGCGCGGAATATCGAGCGAGAGGTTCTTGAGGTTGTGATGGCGTGCGCCGCGGAGCGTGATGGCGTTGGCGGATGCTGAAATGACGCTTTGTTTAGCTGGCTTCGATCGTGGTGCGGTAATGGCGCTAATTTTGCCGACTTTTTTCAATGCCTCGCGTAAGTAATTCGCCGTCGGGCTCTTGAGTTTGGCGATGTCTTCCGGTGTGCCTTCGGCGACGAGGCGACCGCCATTCGCGCCGGCATCGGGCCCGAGGTCGATGATCCAATCGGCGCATTTGATCACATCGAGATTGTGCTCGATCACCAGCAGCGAGTGTCCGGCATCGACGAGTTTTTGAAACACGCCGAGCAGGCGTTCGATGTCGGAGAAGTGGAGCCCGGTGGTGGGCTCGTCGAGAATGAGAAGCTTCGTGCCTTGCGAAGATGAGGGTGGATCGCCGAGCAGCTGGCAGAGCTTGAGGCGTTGCGACTCGCCGCCGGAAAGCGTGTTGAGCGCTTGGCCAAGTTTCAGGTAGCCGAGGCCAACCTCGACGAGCGGAGCGAGCGCCGCGTGGATTTTTTTGATCAGCCTCGCTTCGGCAGCGGGTGTCTCGGGCATGAGAGCGAAGGCCTCGGGAACTTCGGCGGCCGTGACCTCGAGCACATCGGCGATCGATCGGCCGCGGTAGGTGAACTCGAGTGTCGATGATTTGTAGCGGCGGCCATTGCAGGCGGGGCAGGTCACTTGAATGTCGGCAAGGAACTGCATTTCCACTTGCTCGCTGCCGGTGCCCGAGCAGCGGTCGCAGCGTCCGTCGCCGGAATTGAACGAGAAAAATCCGCCCTGCAGGCCGCGGGCGCGGGCCTCATCGGTCATCGTGAAAAGCTGGCGGATCGGCTCGAAGGCGCCGAGGATCAGCGCCGGTGTTGAGCGCGGCGTGCGGGCCAGCGGCGATTGATCGACGAGCGCGATTCCTGACAAATACTGCGTTCCTAGTAGTTCTTTGATTGGGGCCGGATCCAGCGAGGTATCCTCGATGCCGAGGCGGCGGGCGACATTTGCGTGGAGCACATCGTGGGCGAGGGTCGATTTGCCCGAGCCCGAAACTCCGGTGAGGCAGACGAAGAGGCCGAGTGGCAGATCGGCATCGAGTTTTTTCAGGTTGTGGCGTGTGGCACCACGAATCGAGACTTTGGCTTTGCCGCGCGGTCGACGTTTGGTTGGCACCGGAATGAATTTTTCCCCATTCAGCCAGCGTCGGGTTTCGTTGGGAGCAAAAGATTTTTTGGTTTTGACTTCGGCGCTGTTTGGCGGGCCTTGATAGATGATGTTGCCGCCGTGTTGGCCTGCGCCTGGGCCGAGGTCGACGAGGTGGTCGGCGGCGCGCATCACCGTGTTTTCGTGTTCGACCACCACCAGCGTGTTTCCCTTGTCGCGCAGGCTGTGCATGATGCCGACGAGGCGATCGATGTCGCGGGCGTGGAGGCCGACGGTTGGTTCGTCGAGCACGAAGAGCGTGCCTGTGAGCGAGGCACCAAGGCAGGTCGTGAGGTTGACGCGTTCGACTTCGCCGCCTGACAGTGTGCGCGTCTGACGATCGAGCGTGAGGTAGCCGAGGCCGACCTCGACCAGATAGCCGAGGCGCGAGGTGATTTCCGCCAGCACGACAGCGAGTGTGGAGTCGGTGGAATTTTTGATGCGGTCGGTCGACTGGAGTTGTTTGAGCAAATCCAGCAGATCGCTGACCGGTAGTGCCCAGAGTTCGGGCAGGGATTTGCCATCGATTTTGAAACAGAGCGCTTCTGGCTGCAGGCGTTTGCCACGGCAGGTGTGGCAGGTTGTGTAGGAGCGGTAGCGCGAAAGAAAGACGCGGACATGCATCTTGTAGGCCTTTGTTTCGAGCCAATCGAAAAATCCTTTCACGCCATACCATGAGCCCGAGCTCCAGAGTTCCTCCAGTTCTTCGGGTGTCAGGTCCGATTTTCTACGATCTCCATAGTAGATCCATTCCTGTTCGTCCTCGGAGAGGTCTTCCCATGCTTGGTTGACATCGATGCCTTGTTCCTTGCAGCAGCGCAGCAAGTCGCGTTGGCATTCGCCGCCGCGTTCGCCTTGAAAGGGCTTGATCGCACCCTTGCGGATCGAGAGCGAGGGATCGGGCACGGACTTTTGCGGATCGATGCCGATGACGCGGCCGAAGCCGCGGCAGGTCGGGCAGGCGCCGACTGGGTTGTTGAACGAAAAGAGCGAGGGCGTCGGCGGGCGCAGCGTGAAGCCGGTGGTGGGGTTGGTCCAATCGGCGCTGAAGCTGCGGGCGAGCTCGGCTTTGCCATTTGCGTTTACCGCGCGCACCGATGCGCGGCCTTTGCCCAAGGTGAAGGCCGCTTCCATCGCTTCGAGCAAGCGGCTGCGGTTGGCGCGAGTGAGCGTGATGCGGTCCTGGAGCACATCGACTGTGGCCGGCAATCGCGTTTGGCTTGGCGCTTCGTCGGTGCGAACGATCGCGCCATTCAGCACGACGCGCAGGTAACCTTGTTGGTTGAGGAAGGCGAAAAATTCCGCGGTTTTTGTGCCGAGTGGCGCGGGCACGGCGAAGGTGATCAGAACCGTTTGATCGGCGAGATGTTGCATCGCCCATGTGGCGGCGCTAGTGGCCGAGTCGGGCGCGATGAGTTCGCCGGTGTGTGGATCGTACGCGGTGGCTGCGCGGGTGAAGAGCGTCTTGAGGTAGTCGTTGATCTCGGTGAGCGTGCCGACGGTCGAGCGGGTTGAGCGCGTGTGATTTTTTTGTTCGATTGCGATGGCAGGCGGGATGCCTTCGATCGCATCAACATCGGGTTTGTCCATGCGGTCGAAAAACTGCCGCACATAAGGCGAGAAGGTTTCGACATATCGCCGTTGGCCTTCGGCGTAGAGCGTGTGAAAAGCGAGTGATGATTTGCCCGAGCCAGATGGACCCGTGACCACCGTGAGTTTGCCGAGCGGGATCTCGAGATCGAGGTTGCGCAGGTTGTGTTGGCGGCATCCGCGTAGCCGGATCGCGGCCGCTGAGGTTTTCTTGGGGCTGGGCACGCCGCGAGTCTAGGCGGGATCGCGTTCACTGCCAGCGGAAGCTGGGGCCAAGAGCGGGAATTTGATGCAAGGGAAAGGAGGTGAAGCGGAAAGTAGAAATGGAAGAGGGAGGGGCTGCTCTTTCTTTTCCACGCCTATCATTCTTCCGCGGGCGCGGGAATCTGGCAGCCCATGATTTCTTGGAAGTGGGCTGGGTTTTTGCCGGTGAGTTCGATCTCCTCGGCAATTTGAGCCGCGGCCACATCATCATGATCCGCCGTCAGTGTGGCTTGTTTTTTTTGCAGGCCGTTGATGTAGGTTTCGCAGAGCGGCTTGAGCTGCTCGATCATCACAAGATCCAGATCGGATTGTTTTTGAAGGTACTTTCGATGATCTTTTTTCGTGTCGCCGATGTTTACCAGTGTAGGGCTGAGTACCTCAGGGATTCTGCTGCTGTCATTTTTGCCGCGTGCAATGAACTTTTTGAGCTCTGGTTCCAACATTGCCTGTGTTTGGCGGTTTGGAAGATCCCTTAGCGTTCGCTCGACGCTGCGTTCGAAGGAGTTGAGATTGTTGTTTAGGGCCTTTTTGTAAGAAGCGATGGTCTGTTCTCCCTTAACTTTCATGTAGCCCTGCGCTTTTAGTAAGAAAGCGGGAACATCGAAGCGGGCTTCGGGTGTTGGCTCAGGTGCGGGTGTTGGCTCAGGTGCGGGTGTTGGCTCAGGTGCGGGTGTTGG
>JBIKIR010000034.1:0-24273 GCA_044361475.1 Luteolibacter sp.
AAGCCACCGACATGAGCGACACCCCATCTACCGCAGAGATAACGCAAGGACAGAACAACGCTGTCGTGATGAGTCAGCTTGTGAAGTATCTCGAATCGGAAAAAGAAAAAGGCCGCAGCCATGTTCTCCTCGATGCGGACGCGCGCCAAGTCCTGCGCCACCTGGCGAACCGACCAAGCGCAAAGCAGCTCGACAACTCAACAGCACCAATCGCAACTCCGGCCCCATCGATCAAAAAAATCATGATCGTGCCCAACATGGCAGACACCATCGATTTGCCCGGGCTCGACCCCATATCCCCATCGCTACCAAAGACGGAACAGCTCGCGCAACTCGAACAACAACTGCGCGGATGGCTCACGGGAAATTTCCCTCAAGCCCTGCGCCAAACGCTGGTCTTTTCCTCGGGCAGCTCCGATGGACGCGTCATGCTCATCGGTGAAGCCCCCGGCCACGAAGAGGAAAAAGCTCTAAGACCCTTCGAAGGCCCCGCCGGCAAGAAGCTCGACAAAATTCTCGAAGCGATGGGTCTCAATCGCGACGAGGTCTATGTCACCAACCTTGTGAAATTCCGCCCCGCCACACCGAGGCAAACGACCAACAACCGCAAGCCCACCCCAGCAGAAGTCGCCGCCTTCATGCCGGTGATCCGCGAGGAAATCCGCATCGTGCAACCGCAATGCATCGTCGCACTCGGTGCCACCCCGCTCGAAGCATTGCTGCAAACGGACTCGACGGTATCGACGATGCGCGGAAGCTGGCATGCGTTCGATGGCATCCCCTTGCGCGTCACCTACCACCCGAGCTATCTCCTGCAATCCGGCGAAAGCCCCGCAGTGAAACGCATGATCTGGGAAGACATGCTGGCGGTGATGGAAAAACTCGGCATGGAGATCTCCTCCAAACAACGCGGGTATTTTCTGCCGAATTCCTGACGCTTCAAGGCAACGGCTTTTCTCCAAGAATCCGCATCGGCTTGGGCATCGGCTTGCGGCGCAGACCAAACTGCCTCACCGCATGACGCTGCAAATGCGCCACGGCATCCTCGACATCGTCGGTGAAGAAAATCAACTCGGGATCCTCGGGGCTGATCATTCCCTCGTCCGCCATCCTGTAAACAAAATCCACAAGCGGCTTCCAATAGTCCTTGCCCATCAGGATGATCGGAAACCCCTTGAGCTTGCCGGTCTGGATCAGCGTCATGGTCTCAAACATTTCGTCCATGGTCCCCGCGCCACCCGGCATCACGATGAATGCATACGAGTATTTCACCAAGACCACCTTGCGCGTGAAGAAATGCCGCATGGTCAGCGACCGGTGCACATAGGGATTGAGGTGCTGTTCAAACGGCAACTCGATGTTCACGCCGACCGAGCGCCCGCCGATTTCATACGCCCCCTGGTTGCCTGCCTGCATGATGCCCGGGCCACCACCGGTCATCACCGTGAAACCAAGCCGGCTCGACTCCTCTCCCATTCGCCGCGCCATTTCATAATAGCGCGATCCAGGAGTAACCCGCGCCGAACCGAAGATCGTCACACACGGCCCCACAAAGTGCAGCATGCGAAACGCCCGCAACATGTCGACGCAGATCCGAAAAAGCGTGGTCAAGTCCTTGATCCGCGAACTCGGGCCGGAGAGCAGCGTACGGTCGGGCAACTCGAGCTCATACAACCTGAGCTCCTCCATGTCCTTTTCGGTGATCGCCGGGTCCGCAGCGGCATTGGCGCGTGGTGATGGGCTTGTATGGTCCACGGCATCGATCATGATGCAAATACCCAACCAATGGAACTACGGAATCACAGCACATTTGATCTGCCGAAGCCTCGAGATTTTGGATCGGGCACATGGGATTTGCTCGACTACCACGGGCTCGCGAATCTATGAATTCCTCAGTCAAAAACGCCACCCAACATGTCGGAAAAAACACTCTTCGAAAAGATCCGCGATCGCGAAATTCCAGCCGACATCGTCCATGAGGACGATCACTGCCTTGCCTTTCGCGACATCTCGCCGCAGTCACCCCTGCACATTCTGGTCGTTCCGAAAAAAGTCATCCCGCGCATCGCCGCTGCCAACGAAAATGACGCCCACCTGCTCGGCAGCCTCTTGATCGCTGCCGCGTCCGTCGCCGCCCAACAAGGCGTCGCCGAAAGCGGCTTCCGCCTCGTCATCAATAACGGCCGCGACGGCGGCGAAACCGTCCCTCACCTGCACATCCACCTCTTGGGCGGCCGCCCGCTCGAATGGCCACCCGGCTGAAATACCCATGGCCGGGCCGCTCCGTCATTTGCTTGCCGCAATTCTGATTTCCATGAGCACGCTCGCCAAGGAACCCGAGACATCCCATGTGGTCTTGGTGCATGGATTCATGGACACCGGCTCGGTTTTCAAATCCCTTCAACGCCAACTCGAGAGCCATGGCCATCGCTGCGTCGTGCCAAACCTCCAGCCGCGCGATGCCCGCAATGGCATCGAGCCACTCGCCGAAAGCCTGCGTCAGGAAATCGAAACCCAAATCCCGCACCGGCAATCGTTCACACTCATCGGCTTCAGCATGGGAGGACTCGTCGCCCGTCACTACTTGCAGCAGCTCGGGGGAGCCAAACGCTGCAATCGGCTCATCACGATTTCATCACCGCATCAAGGCACACTCACGGCTTGGCTCCACCCCAGCAAAGGCGCGCAACAAATGCGGCCCGGCAGCGGTTTCCTCAAGGATCTCACCGCCACCGAATCCCACCTCGGCGAAATCCCGGTCATTTCCTACCGCTCTCCCTTCGACCTGATGATCTTTCCATCGCGAAGCTCCAAATGGCAGCGCGCCACCAACCTCAGCTTCACGGTGCTCCTGCACCCGATGATGCCGGGCGCAAAATCCGTGATCGCCGATATCACGAAACGCCTGCGCGAAGATTGACCCCACACCAAGCGCCCGCGCCATCAATCAACTCTCGGCCTTGATGTGGCCAAGGACCTCAACCTTCACCGGCACGACACCGCGCTTGACAAAGCCAAGTCGCTCGGCCGATCCAATCGTCACATCAATGATCCGCCCGCGAATGAAGGGCCCGCGGTCGGTGATGGTCACAATCTCGGACTTGCCGTTGACCTGATTGGTCACGCGCACCTTGGTGCCCATCGGCAGAGTCTTGTGCGCCGCCGTCGGAGCATGATTGCAAAGCCTTGCACCGCTGGCCGTACGGGTGCCGCGATTGGTCTTGATCGAGTACCATGAGGCCTCGCCGTGCTGCACCGATTTCACCGGCGGCGTAGCTGCCACGTTTTCCTGCTTGGCATTGCTGGTGGAGGCACAGCTGGGAATCAAAAGAATGGCACCGAGAGCCAGGCAAACAGAGTGAAGTTTCCGTGTCATGATCGTCGTTGGTAATTTTTTTGATCTCCGCCGCAATCCTGAAGCGCACGGGGCGAAACTTGTAAGGGCTTGAAAATGAAGAATCAAGCCAAAACGAACGCACGCATGATGCCGTGAAACTCCAATAAAATCTAGACCTGCAAGCCATGTAGTTAAGACAAATTAAGTAAATATTTTCAAATTTTGTCGCGGTTTTCGCGTTTCCCGAAAGATCAGACCTCACACCTGATTTCGGTCTGGCTTGCGCCCGTCGCGCAGCTTTGCTTGGATCCGCAGCCGCGAATGCCTCGAGGCACAAGCTCCCCCATCCAGCGATCTCCATGTTTTTTCTCACCACCGCCATCGACTACACCAACGGCTCGCCCCACATCGGTCACGCCTACGAAAAGATCCTCGCTGATGTCCTGACCCGTTACCGCCGCCTGCGGGGCGATGAGGCCTACTTCCTCACCGGTGTCGATCAGCACGGCCAAAAAGTCCAACAGACCGCCGAAAAGGAAGGAGTCGATCCGGCAAGCTTCGTGGCGGAGATTACCCAAAGATTCACCAGTCTTTGGGAAACGCTCGGCGTCGAGTTCGACGGCTGGGCCGAAACGACCGACGATCGCCACAAAAAATGCGTTCAGGCGATTCTTTCAAATCTCAAGGCCGCCGACCAACTCTACAAGAAATCCCACTCAGGCCACTACTCGGTGCGCCAGGAACAATTCCTCTCCGACCGCGACCGCGACGAATCCGGAAATTTCGGACCTGAATGGGGCGAGGTGGTGATCATCGAGGAAGAAAACTGGTATTTCAAACTCAGCGAACACACGGCTTGGCTGAAATCCTATCTCGAGCAAACCCAAGATGCGGTCATTCCCGCCTTCCGCAAATCGGAGCTGCTCAACGCGCTCGAACGCAACCCCGGCACCGACCTCTGCATATCGCGACCCAAGGCCCGCCTCCACTGGGGCATCGAGCTGCCCTTCGACAACGACTTCGTCACCTATGTCTGGTTCGATGCGCTAATCAACTATGTCTCGTTCGCCGGTTATCACTCGACCCCGGCCGACCACCTACCCAATTTCCAAAATCTCTGGACCAACGACGAACGCCCCGTCCACCTCATTGGCAAGGACATCCTCGTGCCAGCACACGGCATCTACTGGCTCTGCATGCTGCACGCGATGGGCTTTCCCGATGCCGAAATGCCACGCCTGCTCGTCCACGGCTGGTGGAACATCCGCGGCGAAAAAATGAGCAAGTCGCTCGGCAACATCGTCGACCCAAAAGAGCTCGCCGAAAAATTCGGAGTCAATGCCCTGCGCTACTACCTCATGCGCGATATCGTCACCGGCAAGGACGCCGACTTCGATCCCTCGCGACTCGTGATGCTCTACAACACCGAGCTCGCCAACGAATTGGGCAATCTCTGCAACCGCGCGCTCAACATGACCCAGCGATTTACCGCAGGCATCCTGCACCGCGGCGGCATGACCAGCGACGATGACCTCGCCCTGCAAAGCTCACTCATCACCTCCACCGCCGATTACCGCGCGGCGATGGATGACTTCAATGTCGCAGCCGCGCTCGAGGCGATCAGCCGCCATGTCGTTCATTGCAATGGCTACGCCGAGCGCATGAAACCATGGGAGCTCAACAAGGATCCGCAAAAACACGAACGCCTCGCGACCGTGCTCTACCACCTCGCCGAAAGCGTCGCTCACTGCGCAGTGCTGCTCGGCCCGATCCTTCCCACCGCAGTCGGAAGCCTCGCGGCCCAACTCAAGCTCCCCCACCTCGCGCAACTTCACCTGCACGACCTGCGCTGGGGACTCATCGCCGATGGCCACGAAATCGACAAACCTGCCCCGATTTTCCCGAGGATCATCGATGCGGAACCCGCCTGAGGCCGCACCCGCTTACCACGACACGACATCATCCGAGCCCTTCAGCGGCTCCACGCTGCGCGCGTTTCCACCTTTGCCCTTCTGACCGTCCTTGCCATAGGACCAAAAGACATAGGCCTCGTCCTTGGGCTTGGTTTCATGATACTCGGCAAGCCCCCAGGTGTGCAGCCTCCGATCATTGCGGCCATCGTCGAAATCCACCAACTTGTCCGACGGATTGGTCGATTTGAAACCATTGATCGCCACAATGACATTGCCACCCCAGGGATCGAGCAATCTGCCATCCGGCCCGATGCCATACTTTCCGTCCTGGGCCATTTGAAAAACCATGTAGGACTTCTTCTGCGGGTTGCTTTCCCGCGTTGAGAAAGTCTCGCCCTTGTACGGAAACTCACGATCCTCGCCAGCCAAGGCCGCGACGAGGAACTGCGTGGAGTAATTGCCGTCCGGGTCGCCATAAATCGTGTCCCACCCGCTGTCGCGCTTCGACCTCGGAATCGGCGGCTTCTGGTAGTCGCCCTCAAAAAGCGACATGCCCATCTGGAAATCGCGAAACTGCGAAAGCGCCTTCGACTTGCGCCCGTTTTCCACCATGCGCATGCTCCCCGCAACCCCCGCCGCGCAAAGCAGCAAAAACACCGCCATGCCCACCGCCAACTCCATCAACCTGAACCCAGGACGCTGGTCGGCAATTCGCTTCAAACCTTCAAACATGGCAAAAGGAATAATGTCGGAAAAACCACCATCGGTTGCAGCGTTTTTTACGCAATCACGCTTGACCAGAAATTTTCCCAGCCCACTGCCCTGATGAACCAATCGTCAAAATGGACTGCCCTGTTGGCAACTATCCGCACGCCCAATATCCCCAGCGTCGCCTGCAATGCCCTCACCGGCATCCTGCTCGCCAGCATCACAGCTCCCATCCAGACGCCACACGCGATCACCGCCATCGCTTCCGGCATCCTGCTCTACCTCGCCGGCAACCTCCTCAATGATTGGCACGACCGCGACTGGGACGCGCTCCACCGCCCCGAACGCGCCCTGCCGAAAAAAATTTTCCAACCGTCAAGCTATCTGATCCTAGCCATCGCCTGCAGCCTCGCCGGTCTTGTCACCGCCGCTGCAAATCCACGCTCGCTTGCCATCGCCGCGATCATCCTCGGCCTGATCCTCATTTACACGAAATCGCACAAGTCCTCCCCGCTCGCGATCATCCCGATGGGACTCTGCCGCGCATTTCTTCCAATACTCGGATACTTCGCATGCTCTGATCAAGCGATCACACCCAGCCTCATCCTGATCGCCGCCGCCTTGCTGATCCATACCTGCGGACTCTCGCTCGTCGCACGCAGCGAATCAAAACCCGAGCGCCACAAAAGTCGCTTGTTTCTTTACGCCTATCCGCTCGCCGTCGCAATCGCCTGCCTCGCAGCTCACATCAACAGCACACGCAGCATCATTCACCTATGGCCCGCCGCACTGCCTTATTTGCTGTGGACTTTTCTCGCGCTCTTCATTTTGCGTCGATCAGCCTTCACCGGTGTCTCCATGCTCCTTGCCGGAATCCCACTCGTCGATTGGACCTTTCTGATCCCCTTTACCTTAGGCCCCGACGCCTCACTGCCATGGCTCGCACTCTGCGCGCCACCCATCGCATTCATCCTCGGAAAATCCCTGCAAAAAATCGTCCCCGCGACCTGATCCACGATCCGGCTTGCGGTCCCACCCATCCGCAGTTTCAAATCCCCAACACCACTCATGACCATCGCCGAAAAACAAAATCAACTGCTCGACGAACTCGATCTCTTCAACGATTGGACCGAACGCTACGAGTATGTCATCGGCCTCGGCAAAAAACTCCCAGCCATGGAGGAATCCGCCAAAACCCCGGATCACCTGATCAAAGGCTGCCAATCACAAGTCTGGCTCGATGCCTCGATGCACGACGGCCGCATCGAATTCGCCGCCGATTCCGACTCACTCATCACCAAAGGGATGATCGCCCTCTTCATCCGCGTGCTTAACGGCGAGTCACCCGATGCGATCCTCACCGCCGACATGAGCTTCATCGACCGCACCGGCCTCAAGGAACACCTCGCTCCCACGCGCGCCAACGCCCTTGGTCTCATGGCATCACAAATGAAACAACGCGCACTCGCCTTCGCCTCACAGCAATCCTGATGCGGCGATCGTTCGAAAGATCAGGCCCAACAAAATAAATGCGGCCGACCCTCACGAGCCGACCGCATGATTGAAAGCGTTTTTACGCTGGGAAAAATCAACCCGGAAGCAGGCTCTTCACCGCATCGCGCTCTTCCTTGAGCTCGTTGATCGATGCATCAATCTTCTCGCGGCTGAAGGCATCAATCGGCAGACCCTGCACGACTTCCCACTTGCCGTCGCTGATCGTGCGGATCGGCATCGAAGCCATCAGGCCTTTTTCAATGCCATAGGATCCATCGGAGCAAACAGCAACCGAGTGCCAATCGCCCGCCGGCGTCGGCGTGATGAGGCTCTTGACGGTATCCAGCGCTGCATTCGCGGCGGATGCTGCTGAAGAAGCACCGCGGGCTTTGATGATCGCCGCTCCGCGCTGCTGCACGGTGCTGATGAAATCACCCTTGAGCCACTCGACATGCGAGATGACATCGGTCACCGGACGACCGTGGATTTTCGCATTGGTGAAATCCGGATACTGGGTCGCCGAGTGGTTACCCCAGATACAGAGGTTGGTGACCTTCGACTGATGCACGCTGGCCTTCTTCGCGAGTTGGCTCTTGGCGCGGTTTTCATCAAGGCGGGTCATCGCAAAGAAACGATCCTTTGGCACGCCGTCCGCGTTGTTCATCGCGATCAGCGCGTTGGTGTTGCAGGGATTGCCGACCACAAGCACGCGCACATCGTTGGCCGCGTTGCGGGCGATGGCCTTGCCCTGACCGGTGAAAATTTTTCCGTTGATGCCAAGAAGGTCACCACGCTCCATCCCTGCCTTGCGCGGCACGGAGCCGACCAAGAGCGCCCAGTTGGTGCCTTTGAATCCTTCATTGAGATCGGAAGTACCCACCACATCGTTGAGCAAGGGGAAGGCGCAGTCATCGAGCTCCATCATCACGCCCTCAAGCGCGGCCATGCCGGGCTCGATCTCGATGAGCCGCAGGTTCACGGGTTGATCCGGGCCAAATACGAAGCCGGATGCGATGCGAAAAAGGAGCGCGTAGCCGATCTGACCGGCCGCACCGGTGACTGAAACTGTGATGGGTGTCTTCATGTGTAATGTGGGAAAGGCGGCGAATCTAGGACCCCACACGGGTTTGGTCAACCGACAAGCCATGCGATGACCCAAATTTCCAAATCTCCGCATTCAGCCGCAAAACCACCACACCGATTGCGCTTTGCAGCCAGCCGGGCATGCCTTAAACCCCCGAACATCATGAGCGACATCGTTCTTCTATTCTCCGGACAAGGGGCCCAGAAAACCGGCATGGGCAAAGACTTCATCGAATCATCCGCAACCGGCCGCCAAATGGCCGAAGCGGCAGATCAGGCACTCGGTTTTTCGATTTCCAAAATCATGACCGAAGGACCCGAGGATGAACTCACCAAAACCTCGCACTGCCAACCCGCACTCTACCTTCACGGCCTCATGGCCCTCGCCCTGCTGCGTGAAAAAGTCCCCAGCCTCAAGCCTGTCGCTGCCGCAGGTCTCTCACTCGGCGAATTCACCGCCCACGCCGCCGCCGGCACCTTCAGCTTTGAGGATGGCATCAAAATCGTCGGCAAACGCGGAGCCCTTATGGAACAAGCTTGCCTCGCCACCCAAGGCTCGATGGCCGCACTCATCGGCGGCGATGAAGCCCAAGTCCGCGAACTCGCCAAAGCCGCCGACGTCGATGTCGCCAATCTCAACGCCCCAGGCCAAATCGTCCTCTCCGGCAGCGTATCCGGAATCGATGACGCGATCGCCAAAGCCAAAGACTTCGGCATCCGCCGCGCCATCAAACTCAATGTAGCCGGCGCCTACCACTCCCGCCTCATGCAATCGGCACAAAACGCACTCGCCCCAGAACTCGCCGTCGTGCCGATGCAAGCACCCACCATCCCGGTGGTCTGCAACTACGCCGCCAAGGCAGTCAACGAACCTGACGAAATCCGCTCAATGCTCGAAAAGCAAGTCACCGGCTCAGTCCGCTGGACGGAATCCATCCAGACGCTCACCAGCATGGGCCATCGCCATTTCATGGAACTCGGACCCGGCAAAGTCATCGCTGGACTCGTCGCCAAAATCGACAAGGACGCCATCGTGATCTCGGTCGAAGACCTCCCAAGCCTCGATGCCGCAATCCAACAACTCGCCTGATCGAATGAAAATTTTCAATCATTTGAAAAAAGGTATTGCCTCCGCCCGAAGCGCCTCCTAGTTTCCCGCCCACCCGAACGGGATGGAGCGGTAGCTCAGTTGGTTAGAGCGCCAGCCTGTCACGTTGGAGGTCGCGGGTTCGAGCCCCGTCCGCTCCGCCATCCCCGTTCGTGAATCAACCCCGCCCCACAAGGGCGGGGTTTTTTCGTAGCGGCGATCATCGGTCGCCGCTCTTCCCTCTTTCTCTTCTCCCTCCTCTTCTTCCCCATCGCCAAATCATCCCGCTCCATGCTTTGAAAAAGCACATGAGGCCGCCGCTTCTTCATCTTGCGTCTTGTGCCTTCAAGTCTTCCGTCTCCCCACAGGATGTCGCAAAACCTTGCGTTCCGCGGGTTTCCACCTTTTCATGCCCACCCCATGCCTACTGTCGCCATCGTCGGCCGCCCGAATGTCGGGAAATCCGCGCTCTTCAACCGCCTCGCAGGTCGCAAGATCGCCATCGTGCACGACCAACCCGGCGTGACCCGCGACCGCATCAGCGCGCCATCTAAAGCAACCGCCCACCCCTGCACGATCATCGACACCGGTGGCATCGGCGGCAACATCGAGGATGGCTTCGACGCGCAAGTCGCCATCGAGGCAGACATCGCGATGCAAACAGCCGACCTCATCCTGTTCGTAGTCGACGCCCACGACGGCCTCACAGCGACCGATCAATCGATCGCCCAAAAACTTCGCAAGGCCACCCCTCCGGTCATGCTCGTGCTCAACAAGGTCGATGACCCGAAACACGAATCCTCATTCTCCGATTTCGCCCGACTCGGGTTTTCAAAAGTCCTCTTCGTCTCCGCCGAACATGGACGCAACTTCGGTCGCCTCTGCGATGAAATCGATGCGGTGATCGCACCACTTGCCGAGGAAACGGAAGCCATGGCCGAGGTAGCGGAAAACGAAGGCATCAAAATCGCTATCGTCGGCAAACCGAACGCAGGGAAATCCTCACTCGCCAACGCCATCCTCAAGGACGAACGCACGATCGTCTCCGACATCGCCGGCACTACCCGCGATGCGATCGATCTGCCCTGCTCGTTCCAAGGAGAAAACTTCACGCTCATCGATACCGCCGGACTCCGCCCACGCGGCAAACGCGACAACTCGGTCGAAGTCTTTTCCGCGATGCGCACCGAAAAGGCCATCCGCCGCGCCGACCTCTGCGTGCTGGTCGTCGATGTCGCCGCCGGCATCTCGGCTCAAGATCGCAAGATCGCCCAAACGATCATCGATGAGAAAAAACCCTGTCTCATCGTCCTCAACAAATTCGATCTCTACCACCCCGGCGCCAACCAATCCGCTCGCCTCGAAGAAGCGACCGCCCACGCCCGCCGCGAATTGTTTTTCCTCCACTATGCCCCCCTCGTCGCCTGCTCGGCCAAAACCGGAGGCTCCGTGGAAAAGGTTCTCAAGGAGGCCCTCAAAATCCGCAAGGGCTCGCAAAATATCCCCGGCACCGGCCAACTCAACCGCATCCTCCAAACGGCTTTCGAAACCAACCCGCCTCCAATCGACAGCCGACTCAAACGCCGACTCAAACTCTACTACGCCACCGCCGCCACCAACGAAAAATACAGCGTGATTCCCGTGCCGGTGATCGTACTCTTCGTCAACGACAAGCGCCTCATGGCCAGCAGCTACGAATCATATCTCACCAACCAATACCGCGCAGCCCACCCGGCCCCCGGCATCCCGGTGATCTTCTCAGTGCGATCACGCTCACGCCGCGAATGGGAACCCCGCCAAAAGCCACAAGGGCACTGAAGCACCTTCAAAGCATGAATCCCATTTCAATCATCGCCATCATCCTCGTCACCGCACTTTGCGCCGAGGCAAGGCCGTGGAAGAATGCAGATGGCACAAAATCCCTCGAAGGGGAATTTGTCAAACGCACCGCGAACGATATCACCATCCGTCTCCCCAACAAAACCACCTCCACCATTCCCCTCGAAAAACTCCATGCGGAGGATCGTTTCTGGCTGGATACCAAACATCCGCTGAACGCCAAACCCTCAGCCAACCCCGCCGCGATTTTCGATCAACTGACCTTCGGCGACAACCACAAGCAGGTGGAGGAAAAACTCAAGGCCAGCAAGTTCGCCAAACTCACCGTCGCCGAAACCTTCCTCGGCCGCTCGGGACTCAACGGCGTTTTCCGCACCACCGAACAAATCGGCGGGCTCGACGCATCCCTCTATTTCGAGTGGGAAAACGAAGACAGCCTCAGCGAAATCAACCTCCACACCGACCCTCAACCCATCGCACAAGCCCAGCAGACGCTCGTTCCTTGCTGGAAGGAGTTCGCAAAGTTGCTCAGCAACCTCTACGGCAAGCCAGTGATCTCATCACCCGAACTCAACATTTCTTCGATCCCCGACGGAGCATATCAACCCACCCACCTCTGGAACCTCAGCCCAAAAGGCAGCGTCACACTCGGCGCCTCACGCGAAGGCGATAAACTTCTGATCGTCTGCCGCTTTTCAGAGAAAAAAACCAATCCGGTCGCACTCCCCGAATAAGCAAACCCCATGCCGGGAAAATCCGAACTCCTGAACCTGCAGTTCATCGAAGCGCGCCAATCGCTCGTCGAACTCGCAGCGTTTATCGATCGCTTCGATCGCCATGATGGCCCATCCGACTTTCGCCTCGAAGCGCTGAAAAACGCGCTGCCCATCCTGCTGGAAAATCATCCGGATCGCGCCCGCAAAATTCTCGAGTCGCTCTCGGACCCCTCCAGCGAACCGATCCCCCACGCCACCACCCAAGGTGCCGCCGGAGCGCCCAAGCCAGACCTCTGACTTCCCCACACGATGAAATACATCGAACCCCACGCCCACATGGTCAGCCGCACGACGGATGACTATGAAAAGCTCGCACTCGCCGGCTGTCAGGCGGTTTGTGAGCCGGCGTTCTGGGCCGGCTTCGATCGCTCATCCGCTCAAGGTTTCCACGATTATTTCCGCCAACTCACCGAGTACGAACCTCAACGCGCGGCGAAATTTGGCATCAAACATTTCTCGTGGCTCTGCATCAACCCAAAGGAAGCCGACGACCCGGGCTTTGCTCGCGAAGTGATGTCGCTCATCCCGGAGTTCCTCAAGGCACCCAATGTCCTCGGCATCGGCGAAATCGGCCTCAACAAAAACACGCGCAACGAACTCACCATCTTCGAAGAACATGTGCAGCTTGCGCTCGATCACCAACTGCCGGTCCTGATCCACACTCCCCACCTCGAGGACAAACTCAAGGGCACACGACTCATCCTCGATTCGCTCGCGAATTTTTCCCAACTCAACCGCTCGCAGGTGATCATCGATCATGTCGAGGAACACACGGTCTCACAGGTGCTCGATGCCGGCTACTGGGCGGGCATGACGCTTTACCCGCACAGCAAGTGCTCGCTCGACCGCGCGATCGACATTCTCGAAGTCCACGGGCCCGACCGCCTCTGGATGAACTCTGCCTGCGATTGGGGCATCTCGGATCCACTTGCCGTGCCGAAGTGCGCCCTGCGCATGAAGGCCCGCGGCCACGATCCCGCAGCGATCGAAAGGGTCATTCATCAAAACCCCGTCGACTTCCTCAGCCAGTCGCCGAGATTCGTGATCTAACAGAATCGTCTTTTGAAATTCCACCGCGCCCATCTCGCATATTGCACCAATATCCACCCAGCCGGAAACTGGGAGGAAACACGCCACAGCCTCCAAACTCACACGATTGGCGTCCGCGACCTGCTGAAACAACAAGGCATGCTCGCCAGCAACGAGGCCTTCGCGATCGGGCTTCGCCTTTCGGCTCACGCGGCTAGCGAGCTGCTGCAGGGCGACCAACTCGCACGCTTTCGCGATTGGCTCACCGAGACAAACACCTATGTTTTCACAATCAACGGATTTCCCTACGGAAACTTCCACGGCACCCGCGTGAAGGAACAAGTCTTCGCACCGGATTGGACACATCAAGACCGCGTCAACTACACCAAAAACCTTTTCGAAATCCTTGCAGCCATCGCTCCTGCAAACAGCGGCGCATCCGTCTCGACCCTGCCCGGGTCCCACAAGTTGTTTGAAGCGGACGAATCAATCATTCGGAAAAACCTGATCAGCCTTGCCGATTGGCTCGATGATCTCTCCGCCCGCTCAGGCAAGGACTTGCACCTCGGACTCGAACCGGAACCACTCGGCCACATCGAAAACACCCACGAGTCGCTGGCATTTTTCGATCGCCTCACAAATGAGGCAAGTCACCCGACATCGTTGCTCAATCGCATCGGCATCAACTACGACTGCTGCCACTTCGCCCTGCAGTTCGAAGACGCGAAACATTCACTCGACGCACTCACCCACGCCGGCATCCGCATTTCAAAAGTTCACCTCTCCAACGCCCTCGCACTCGATCCGCAAAATCCCGCAGCCATTTCGGCCATCGCGGGCTTTGATGAGCCAGTGTACTCGCATCAGGTCATTCATCAAAATGCATCCGGCACCTTGAGCCGCATCATGGATCTGCCCGATTTCCTCCGCGCCGCCCCATCCAGCCTCACCGGCGAAGCGCGCGTGCATTTCCACATCCCGCTCGATGCGAAGCCATCGACGCCGCTCAGCTCGACCAGCGATCATGTCACCGACACGCTGTCATGGCTTGGATCTCACCCCGATGCTTGCACGCACCTCGAGATCGAAACCTACACGTGGGGCGTGCTGCCGACCGAACTTCGCCGCCCGGTCGAGGAACAAATCGCCGCCGAATACCGCTGGGTGCTCGCGCAAAGCATGTAGCGCATTGCCAAGCGAGCGCCGCTCGTGTTTGATCGCGCCATGTCCGACATCAAAATCACCATTCACACAACCGCCGGCGACATCGACGCCACCCTCTACGCGTCCAAGGCCCCTCTCACCTGCGCAAATTTCCTCAACCTCGCACGCCGCGGCTACTACAACAATGTGGCCTTCCACCGCGTGATCGAAGGCTTCATGCTGCAAGGTGGCGACCCAACGGAAACCGGCCGCGGCGGCCCGGGCTACAAGTTTGCCGATGAGTTCCATCCCGAACTTCGCCACCGCTCACCAGGCGTCTTCTCCATGGCCAACGCCGGCCCCGGCACGAACGGCTCGCAATTCTTCATCACGACCGTACCCACCCCCTTCCTCGACAACCGTCACTCGGTCTTTGGCCAAGTCACCAACGGCCTCGACATCGTGGAAAAAGTCACCGGCAAAAACAACACCGGCGAGCGCGGCTGCAAATACAACGGTGTCGGCGACAAGATCACCTCGATCACGATTCACGACGACTCGACCGCGCTCTTCGAGTCGCAAAAGGACAACGTCGAACACTGGAACTCGATCCTCGATCGCTGACCTTTCAGCTCAACGCCGACCGCGTCTCCGGCCTTGGCCGGAACGCCCACCTCCCGCCGACTGTTTCGCGGCCGATGGCCTTGCGCCATTCGCGGACTTGCCACGCGCATGACGCTCGGCGAGTGATTCGTTGTGCCAGTCATGACCTTCCCACTTGGGAATCGCCATGCGGATGGTCTTCTCGATCTCGCGCAAAAATTCCAACTCCTCCTCCGAGCAAAAGGAAACTGCCCGACCATCAGCACCCGCACGCGCAGTCCGGCCGATCCGGTGGACATACGACTCGGGCTCGTTGGGCAGATCGAAATTCACCACAAGACCGACCTCTTTGACGTCGACCCCGCGAGCCGCAACATCGGTCGCCACCAAAATCGGCGTGAGCCCTTTTTTGAAGCGTTCCAAGGCCTTCTCGCGCTGTGATTGCGATTTGTCGCCGTGAATCGCTTCCGACGGATAACCCGCCGAATTCAAGCTCTTCGCGAGTTTGTTCGCGCCATGCTTGGTACGACTGAAAACAATCGTGAGCTTCTGCTGCTTCGCCTCGAACTGCTCCCGCAACAATTGCTCAAGCAGCGGCCGCTTGTACTCACGATTCAGGAAACAAACCCGCTGCTCGATCTTCTCGGCAGTGGTGGTCTCCGGCGTGATGCTCACTCGCGCGGGATCCTTCAAAATCGTTTGCGCAAGCTCAACAATGTTCGGTGCCAGTGTGGCCGAGAAAAACAAGGACTGCCTTCGCGATGGCAGCAGCGAAATAATGCGCTTCACATCACGCAAAAATCCCATGTCCAACATCCGATCAACCTCATCGAGCACGAAAAACTCGACCTGCGAAAGATCGACGTGACGCTGGTCGATCAAATCCAGCAAACGCCCAGGCGTTGCCACGAGCACATCGACGCCATTGCGCATGGCATTGATCTGCGGCACTGATCCGACACCACCATAGATCAATGTCTGGCGAAATTTGATCAACTTTCCATAAGTCGCAAAGCTCTTGCCAACCTGCCCCGCAAGCTCGCGTGTCGGCGCCAAAACCAAGGCACGACATGCCTTCGGCCGCACGGTTTTGCGTCGTTCATGGAGTTGCTGCAAAATCGGCAACGCAAAACTCGCGGTCTTGCCAGTGCCGGTCTGTGCACAACCGAGCAGATCCTTGCCCTGCAACAAAATCGGAATCGCCTGCGCCTGGATCGGCGATGGCTCCTCGTACCCGAGCTCTTTCAACACTTGCTGCAAGGGCGCCGCCAACGGCAACGCGTCAAATCGATTGGTATTCATTTCTTGATAAGGTCCGCACCCACCGGATCTCGGCGTCGGACAGGTCGATGAGCATGTTCAGTGAAACCTCAGGCCAACTCTCATCGATCAAGAAGGGAAAAAGGGGCCAAACCATCGGATGAAGTCACAAAGGATCCACCGGCAAGGCAGGCCCAGAGGTCATGCGGATCCACCAGATTTGCAAGATGATTCGCGGGAAATCACTGATGCAGCTCCCGCATGGCCATCGAATCAGCTTATTCCGACTTGATCCGACGCCGGGAAAAATCAAACTCACCGGAGCATGTCCGCAGCCTTCCAACACACCCTCGCCGGCCCCGCCACTCTCGAAGGAACCTCACTCCACACCGGACAAAAGGTCACCCTCACCCTCAAACCCGCACCCGAGGGCCACGGCTTCAAATTTCGCCGCATCGACCTGCCCGACCAACCCTTCATCAATGCCGATGTCGACAAGGTCCAAACCGTCGAACGCGCGACCACGCTCGCCGAAGGCTCGGTGAAGGTCCACACGGTCGAGCACGTGATCTCCGCCCTCACCGGCATGGGCGTTGACAACGCGCTCATCGAAATGGACGCAAACGAACCGCCGATCGGCGACGGATCCTCACGACCATTCGTCGAAATGATCCGCAAGGCTGGCCTCGTCGCTCAACCATCACCGCGCCGCGTTTGGGAAATCCGCGAAACAATCCACCAAGAAACCGCCGATGGCACGCTGATCACGATCGTCCCCTGCAAGACCTTCAAAATTTCCGTCACCAATGTCGGGCCCGACGGACGCTTCACCCAATATTTCTCCAGCGAGATCACGCCCGAAAAGTACGAACAGGAAATCGCACCGGCGCGCACCTTTGTTTATTACGAAGATGTCAAACCGCTCTTGGAAAAAGGCCTCATCAAGGGAGGCTCGCTCGAAAGCGCGGTGGTCATCCGCGGCGATGAAATCATGTCGAAGGAGCCCATGCGCTTCAACAACGAGTTCGCACGCCACAAGGCCCTCGACATCATCGGCGACCTGATGCTCTCCGGCGTTCGCATTCACGGCCATGTGATTGCGGTGAAACCGGGCCACGGCCCGAACACCAAAATGGCCGCCACGCTCAAGGCCGAATACCAACGCATGCGCTCGATGGTCCCCGCCGCCGTCAGCATCCCCGATGGCGAAAGCGTGCTCGACATTCAAGAGGTGCTCAAAATTCTCCCTCACCGTTACCCATTCCTCATGGTCGACCGCATCGTCGATTGCCTCGGCGAGAACAAGTGCACCGGCTTGAAAAATGTGACGATGAACGAGCCGTACTTCCCCGGCCACTTCCCTGGTCACCCGATCATGCCCGGCGTGCTTCAACTCGAAGCGATGGCCCAGGTCTCCTCGGTGCTGATGCTTCGCAAACCGGAAAATGTCGGCAAAATCGGCTATTTCATGAGCGCCGACAATGTGAAGTGGCGCCGCCCGGTGCTCCCCGGCGACACGCTGCTGATCGAAACCGAAATCATCAAGATCCGCGGCTCGATCGGCCAAACCCGCTGCCGCTGCCTCGTCAACAACGAGGTGGTGTCCGAAGCGGAATTGAAGTTCGCGCTGATGGATCGCTGATCAAAAAAATCCCCACTCAAATCGCCGAGCGGGATATCATCAGTAAGCGCAAGCCATTAAGGCACACCAGCACGGTGCTGCCTTCGTGACCCACCACGCCAATCGGCAAGGGCAGGCCCCAGCCAAGGGCGGCAAGAATGAGTAGAACAATCACGCCACCGGAAAAACACAGGTTCTGCAACAAGACCCGCTTGGCTCGGCGCGCGTGATTCAACAACAACGGAATGTTTTCCAAACGGTCACCCATCAGCACGATGTCCGCCGTTTCCATCGCCACATCAGTACCGGCCGCACCCATCGCCACTCCAATGTCCGCCATCGCCAAGGCCGGAGCATCATTGACCCCATCGCCGATCATCATCACCCGACCTTCCTGACGCAGCTGCCGTATGAGCTTGAGTTTATCCTCCGGCAATAGCCCCGCATGCACTTCATCGACATGAGCCTCGCGCGCAATCGCTTCGGCGACAGGTTGCTGATCCCCCGTAAGCATCACCACGCGACGCACACCAAGTTTGTGCAAATCATCCGTCAGAGTACGCGCCTCTTCCCGAATGGTATCGGCCATGACCATCACCGCCTTCGCAACCACGCGGTCGCCCTCACGCAGCCCCATCCACACACAGGTCTTTCCCATCTGCTGCAATGGCCGAGAGTGATTTTCAATCTCCTCAAATCCACTCACCTCAAGTTCGCGGAACAAACGCTCGCTACCCACAATCACTCGCAAGCCATCGACATTTCCTTCCGCACCCTTGCCAGGCGTCGCTTGGAAATCCGTCACCTCGGGCGATGCAATCCCGCAATCCAGCGCGCCCTTCACAATGGCATGCGCCAATGGGTGCTCCGACTTGGCCTCAAGCGCCGCAGCCAAACGTAATAATACCGTAACCTCCTCCGGCAAACTCGCACCCAAAGCATGCACTCCATCGCCCGTGACGATCTCCGTCAGCGACGGCTTGCCCACGGTTAGTGTTCCGGTCTTGTCGACCGCGACAATGTCGATCAAGGCCGCACGCTCAAGATGCGATCCGCCCTTGATCAAAATACCCCTCCTCGCCGCACCACCAATCGCCGATAACACAGTCGCTGGCGTGCTGATGACCAAGGCACACGGCGAGGCCACCACCATCAGCGTCATCGCACGATAAAACGCAGTGGAAAAATTTTCTCCCATCGCCAAAAACGGAATGAGGAAAACCGCAAACGTGAAGCCAATGACGCCCATCGCATAATACTGTTCCGCGCGCTCAAGAAACCTCTGCGTGCCAGACTTTTCCGCCTGCGCTTCCGCCACCAGCTTGACCATTCGAGCGAGCGCCGAATCCTCCGGTCGCTTGGTGACACGCAACTCAATGCCGCCACTTTGATTGAGCGTTCCCGCAAACAGCAAGCTGCCAACGATCTTTGAAACTGGCATCGACTCACCGGTCAGCGATGATTCGTTGACATGCGTGGAGCCCTCGCTCAGCACGCCATCCACCGAAATCTGCTCACCAGGTTTCACCACCACAATTTCATCCACCTCGACCTGCTCAACCGGCACCCGCACCACTGCCCCGTCGCGTTTGACCATCGCCTCGGTCGGCCGCAGCGTGAGCAAGGCCTCGATCGCCCGCCGCGTGCGATCCATCGCATGACGCTGCAGCACATTGGAAAAGCTGAACAAAAACAACAGCAAGGCACCTTCAAAGGGCGCACCAATCAAGGCCGCGCCCAAGGCCGCAAGCACCATCAGCACATCGACATCAAGCACCCACTCACGCAGCGACGCGATCGCCGACCTCACCCCTTGCTGACCCGCAAAAACGTAGGCCGCCACATACAATCCATGTGACAAAGGCTCACTCACCCACTTGCCCGATATCCAAGCAGCAATCAAAAACACAAAACCCAACGCGCAGGAAATTTCCTCGTTCAAATCACCAGCCCGAACCTTTCCCCAAAGCGAACGCTTTTCCATCAAGCTCGCCTGCAATGGCTGGATGTCGGCCCCCGCGTGCTTGAGGTCGGCGATGATCGCTTCCTCGGACTTGATCTGCGTGTCGAAAGTGACCGACAACACCTTGCCAATGAAAGTCGCCGTTGCACGCCTCACCCCGGGAATATCAGTCACCCGCTTCTCAAGCTTCTGCGCGACAGCCTCGCTCGCATCGCTCTCGATGCGAAAGGTGCTCCTGCGGATCGCTGAAGCAAGCTGCTCGCGGTGTTCGTCGACAATTCGGCGAAGCTCTCCCTCGCTCAACAAGCTCGGATCAAAGTCGATGTGCAAGCCCTTGCCCGAGGTGTCCTTCTCGACACTCAGAATCCCGCTGTGGTCGGTCAACTGGTGATCCGGCATTTCACCCGAACCGGAATTTTTCGAGACATTTTGCATGATGAAATGATGACATGGTTTCCACTCAGGGAAACTACATCATCATCTCAAACTCTCTTGCAAATGCCAGCCGCAAGTTGATGGAAGGCGGCCGAAACCGCATTCGCGGAAGGCTCCATCAGAGCAACCGGTGCTCCCGAATCGGCTCGCTCACGCGTCACCACATCGATCGGAATCCGCCCAAGCAAGGGCACATTCATGGCCTCGGCCTCGCGCACGCCCCCCCCTTCGCCAAAGAGATAATATTTCTTCCCAGCATCACACTCAAACCAAGCCATGTTCTCGACCAAACCCAGTATCGGCACATTCACCTTCGCGAACATCGACACGGCTTTGCGCGCATCGATCAAGGCAACCTCCTGCGGCGTCGTGACAATCAACGCACCGTCAACCGTCACAGTCTGAACAATCGTCAACTGGATGTCCCCCGTGCCCGGCGGCATATCGAGCACGAGGTAATCCAAATCATCCCACGCGACCTGACGCAAAAATTGTTGCGTATAACGCGTCGCCATCGGCCCCCTCACGATCACCGGTGATCGATCATCGAGCAGAAAACCCATCGACATGAGCTGAATACCATGTGCTTCGAGCGGGATGATCTCATCGCGTTCATTGGCCATCGGCCGATCATTAACCCCAAACATCTGCGCTACCGAGGGACCATATAGATCGCAATCGCAAAGCCCGACGCGCGCACCGGTCGCCGCCAAGGCCACGGCAAGATTCGCCGCGACGGTTGATTTCCCCACGCCACCTTTGCCCGATGCCACCGCGATCACGCGCTTCACTCCAGGAATCGATGATTTTCCGACACCCGAGCCACCAGCTGCGGTAGGCGCATCCTTGACATCGATGCCCACCTTCACGCTGCCAATCCCCGGCACCGCGTCCAACGCGGCATGGCAGTCCTTGAAAATTTGCTCCGGCACTTTGGGGTCGCGGGTGGAAACCTCGATTTTCACCACCGTCACGCCATCCTCCACACGCACATCCTTGACCAAACCAAATGATACAATATCGCGCGAAAACCCGGGATATCTGACCTGCCGCAAAATTTCTCGAATGGAATCGGGATTCATAAACGCCGGCAGTTTCGCCCGACCACGCCCTTGTGCAAGCACTACTCGCAATGAGACCAGCCACGACAGCGCGAAAATTGCAAATCATACGCCGATCACGCGACCGGGCGGTTGACTCGACTGCACGGATCGTCCGATACTCCCGCGCACTTCAATTTCTCACATCCATGGAAAATGTCATCATCATCGGCACCGGTTGCGCTGGCTACACCGCAGCGATCTACACCGCACGCGCCAACCTCAGCCCCCTCCTCCTTTCCGGCACCCAACCGGGCGGACAACTGACGACCACCACCGAAGTGGAAAATTTCCCCGGTCATCCCGAAGGCATCATGGGCCCGGACTTGATGATGAAAATGCAGGCCCAAGCGGAAAAATTCGGGGCCCGCATCGCCTATGCCAGTGTTGAGTCGGTCGAGCACCGCAGCGATGGGTCCTTCCTGCTGAAAGCCGGCGCGGAATCCTTCGAAGCCAAAACCCTCATCGTCGCCACCGGTGCCGCACCACGCCACCTCGGCCTGCCCGGCGAACAAAAACTCATCGGCCATGGCCTCACCTCATGCGCCACCTGCGACGGCGCATTCTATCGCGATGTGCCGGTCTGCGTGATCGGTGGCGGCGACAGCGCCTGCGAGGAGGCCGACTTCCTCACGCGCTTTGCCAGCAAAGTTTTTCTCATCCACCGCCGCGACGAACTGCGCGCATCAAAAATCATGGCCGACCGCGTGCTCGCCAACCCGAAAATCGAGCCGGTCTGGAACTCCACCGTCAGCGAATACCTCACCGACGAAAAAGGCGAAATGCGCGCGGTGACACTGCAAAACCTCGTCAGCGGTGAAAAATCAGAACTCCCCGTGGCTTGCGTGTTCGTCGCCATCGGCCATGTTCCCAACAGCGCGTTTCTCGGCGATCTGGTCGATAAGGACGAAAACGGTTACATCATCCAAACCCCCGGCAGGACTTCCACCAAGACCTCGGGGCTCTTCGCTGCCGGCGATGTCGCCGACCACTACTACCGCCAGGCCATCACCGCCGCCGGCCAAGGCTGCGCCGCCGCACTCGAAGCGGAACGCTACCTCAGCGGGCATTGAGCTAGAGGAAGAAAGGTTAGAGGTTATTTGTTATTGGTAATTGGGAGGAAAAATGAAGAAGTTGCTTCTTCTCTTGCGTCTTCTTCAGGTAGGGCGATGCGGCCTCGCGGCGCCGTAATCATCGCCGCAGGCGCCAAAGCGGGCAAGATGCCCGCTCTCCCCTGAAGAAGTGGCCTCTTCAATAACCCTGCATTCAACATCGCACCTTTCGGAGAAAGGTCCCTGCCAACCAAAAAGCCGATTCTTCATCCTCCCCAATCACCAATAACAAATAACCTCTAACTCTTCACCCCTTACGCCTCTTGCGCACGCCTTCGGCCAGCACCTCGAGCGTCTCGATAGTCTCGTCCCAGCCAAGGCAGGCGTCGGTGATCGACTGACCCCGCTTCAGCGCGGACAAATCCTTGGTGAGTTTCTGAGCTCCCTCGACGAGATTCGACTCGATCATCAGCGAGGTGATTTCACGGCAACCTTCAGCCACTTGATTCGCAATGCTGCGCGCGACCATCGGTTGATTGCGGAAGTCCTTGAGCGAGTTGCCGTGCGAGCAGTCGATCATGATCGATTCGTTCATGCTCTGCTCTCGCAGCATCGTCACCGCCTCATCGATGGAGGGTTTTTCATAGTTCGGGCCGGTCTTACCGCCGCGAAGGATCAGATGGCAGGAATTGTTGCCGGTTGTCGAGACGATCGCCGAAACCCCCTGCTTGGTCACTGAGAGAAAATGATGCGGACGCGATGCGGATTGGATCGCATCGATGGCGATTTGCACCGAGCCACCCGTACCGTTCTTGAAACCCACCGGCATCGATAGCCCGGAAGCCAACTCGCGATGAATCTGTGACTCGGTCGTGCGGGCACCAATCGCCCCCCACGCAATGAGGTCGGCGATGTACTGCGGCGAAATCGTATCGAGAAACTCAGTCCCCGCCGGCACACCCATGTTGGCAAGATCGAGCAGGAGCTTGCGCGCCACACGCAGACCTTGGTTGATGTCAAAGGAGTCGTTGAGCTCCGGATCATTGATCAAGCCCTTCCAACCGACAGTCGTGCGCGGCTTCTCAAAATAGACGCGCATCATCACAAACAAATCCTTTTCAAAACGCTTGGCCTCCTTGCGGAGTTTTTCACCATACTCAAGCGCCGCCTCAGGGTCATGAATCGAACAAGGCCCAACAATCGCCAACAGGCGATCGTCCTCACGCTGGATGATGGCATCAGCCTGTGCCCTCGCGCCAGCCACCAACTCGGAGGCTTTTTCGCCAAGCGGCAAATAATAAGCCAGCACCGCTGGCGAAATGAGCGGGTTCAGGCCGGTGATCCGGAGGTCGTCGGTACGATGATGCGTCACGCCCCAATCATTGCCCCTTGCCCGCGTTTTAAGCAAGAGTCAAGTTCCCTTCGACGACCGTTCAAGCGGTACCACCAGTCGAAAACACCTCAGCCCCAAGCTCTTTGATAAGCCCGCGCAAGCCTGCATGACGCCCACTCAGATCCGAGTCCGCGGCAAGCACCTCGGCCGCGAGTTTGCCCGCTTCCCTCACCAATGACGGGTCAGCGAGAAATTCGACAAATTTCAACTCCGCAAGGCCGCTTTGCGAGGTCCCCAGCACATCTCCCGGTCCGCGCAAACGCAGGTCGGCCTCGGCAATTTCAAACCCATCACCGGTGCCTTCCAGCACCTTGAGCTTTTCCATGCCCTCAAGATTTTTCCCATCGCTCAACAAGATGCAGTAACCCTTGTTGCCACCGCGGCCGATCCTTCCCCGCAACTGGTGCAGCTGCGCCATGCCGAAGCGATCGGCATGA
>JBIKIR010000069.1:0-6576 GCA_044361475.1 Luteolibacter sp.
GACGATGCCGGCGTGCTTTGAATTTTCGTTGAGGTAATCGGTGATCGGTCTGTCGATGATGGTCATGCGGCCCTTGTCGCGATCGGAAGTGGCATGGGCAAAATAGGCGCGGTTGTTGACCCGCATAATGAGGCCGACATGCGAAGTGTAGCCGTAGGGGCCTTTGGTGGTGATGGCGCAGATGTCGCCATTTTGAAGGTAGGCTTCGGCCGCACGGGCATGGGACTTCGGCACATGATAGACCGGCAGTCGTGAGACCTGGGATTCGATGCTGCCCATGCGCTCGATGAGTGAGGGGGTCGAGCGCAGATAGCGGTAGCTTTTCCACTGCACGGTCATCTCGCGGATTTCGCGTTGGATGCGAACGGCACCGGGAAGGCGTGAGGTGATGTTGGTGGCATAGCCGCGCTTTTGATTGTCGTAAAAAACCTCCTCGAGGTGGTGCATGCGGCTCAGGTAGCTGCCGGTGCAGATGCCGTTCCGATAGCGCTCGATCTCGACCATGTGCAGCAGGTGTGCCGGCTTATAAGGTGGCGGCTGGTGCCTCAGCATGCGGGCGAAGGCGAGGGCGTTTTCGTAATAGGTCCAGCAGTCCATCGCCTTGAGATTCACGACCGGCGACTCGGTGATATCGTCGACCTCTAGCGTGTAATTCACATAGGGAGTGCCGACCATTTCGCGGGCGACGCGCACGGTGCGATCGCTCAGCGGCAGCGCACGCCAATTTTCCCTCTCGGCCTTGGCGACGAGGGCGTAAAATTTTGATTCGCCCTTGAACACCGTCGACATCGGCAGTCGTGCCGGGCTCGGTGGCGGGACCGCCCGCTGCGCCGATGCGAGTCCGGCAGTGAGAATCAGCAACATGGCAAGCAGGGCGGAGCGCATGCATATTTCTACTCGCGGATGGCCATTTGGGAAAGTGGCAATCCAGGGAATCGGTGGCAAAAGTAGGCCAAATAAACGGCGGATACCGAAATTGATACGGAAATCCTGATTTTCAGCTTACGGAAATCGATCTTGCCGAGTTGGGTGTGGAAGGGCTTAATTTCGTTCAACCAATCGATCATGGCAGCAAAAGACAACAGAAAGCGCGGGGTGGCGGATGAGGCGTCCCGTTGGTCGAACGAAGTGGTCGGGATCATTCTGATCGCGGCTGGCTTGATGTTGCTGCTTTCTTTGGTGCGCTACAGTCCGGCGGATTTGCCGCGTTGGGGATTTCTTGAGGCCTTTGCATCGAAGTCGGGGGCGAAGGGGGAAAACCTGATTGGCCCGGTCGGTGGCATTCTTGGATTTTTGCAGATTTTGCTTTTTGGTGCGGCGGCGGCGGTTGTGTCGGTGGGCTTGATCTGGTTTGGCATCATTAAGCTCGCGCTCGACGGTCGTCTGTGGCCGCGGCCTTTGATCGGTTTCGGTGTGTTGTTGCTTTCTGGTGCGATTTTTCTCGATGCGGCCGATTGGTTTTTCACCGGATGGGCCGAGCGATGCAATTTGCCGAGCCCCGGTGGTGTGGTGGGAAATGGTTTGGGCGGATTTGTGATGATTGGCCTGTTGGGACGCACGGGCACGCTGATTGTGACAGGCGCGGCCTATCTGGTGGCGATGATTTTGATCACGGGTCAGCAGCCGGTGGCATTTGTGAAATCCTGCGCGCGTGCCGCATGGGGAAAATATGGCGAGTGGCGCGAGAACCGCAGCGAGGCAGATGAACTTGCGGCGAAGGAGGCGGAGTTTGTTACCGAACGCGAGCGTCAACGCGAACAGCGACGCAAGGATAGGGAAGCCCAAAAGGCGGCCGAGAAGGCGGAAGAAGAAGCGCGGCAACCGATGCTGCCGCTGCGTGAAACTCCCACACCGCAGATCATCGACGCCTCGCAGCGCCGTGCGAACGAGCCTTTGCTGCCGGGTACTAAGCCCTTTGAGCGCAAGAAGCCCTCACATCAGTTTCTATCGGTCAGCGGATTCGAAAACTACGAGCTGCCGGGCTTTGATATGCTCGATGCGATCGATACGGAAGATGCGCCGGAGACCAATCGCGATGAGTTGATTGAGACGCAGCGGGTCATCATCGACACGCTCAAGGCCTTCGGCATCGATGTCACTGCGGGCGATATCACGCGCGGCCCAACGATCACGCGCTACGAAATTTACCCGTCGACCGGTTTGCGCGTTTCGAGAATTTCGCAGCTTGAGGCCGATCTAGCCCGCGCCACCTGCGCCGAGCGGATTAACATCCTCGCGCCGATTCCCGGCAAGGACACGGTTGGGATCGAAATCGCCAATAGTCAGAAGATCGCCGTGCCGCTGCGCGAGTTGTTGCACGATCCGGAGTTTCGTTCGGCGAAGAAGAAAATACCGCTCGCGCTCGGCAAGGATGTCTATGGCCGCGCAGTCATCGGCGATTTGGCAGCCATGCCGCATTTGCTGGTTGCTGGCGCGACCGGCTCGGGCAAGTCGGTGTGCATCAACTCGATCATTGCCTCGATGCTCTTCAAATTCGGCCCCGACGAATTGCGCTTCATCATGGTCGACCCGAAGGTGGTCGAAATGCAGATGTACAATCGGCTGCCGCATCTCGTCGTGCCTGTCGTAACCGACCCGAAGAAGACCGTCGCCGCGCTCAAGTGGGTGGTGAACGAGATGGAGAAACGCTACCGGATCTTTGCCAAGGAAGGGGTCCGCAATTTCGATGGATTCAACAACCGCGTGCGGCCTGACAAGTCGGCACCGGTCGAGCAGGAACTGCAGTTCGACGCCGAGGAAGAGGAGGAAGAAGTCGACGAAGAGGCGATCGAGGAGATTGCCTCAGCGCTCGAGTCCGGCGACCTGATGCCCGAGGAGGATGAAGAGGAAATGGAGATCGAAGAGGAGAAGATTCCCGATCGTTTTCCCTACATCGTGGTGCTCATCGACGAGTTGGCCGACCTCATGCAGACCGCTCCGGCGGATGTCGAAATGTGCATCGCTCGCATTGCGCAAAAGGCCCGTGCGGCCGGCATTCATTTGATCATTGCGACGCAAACACCGCGCGCGGATGTGGTCACGGGCATCATCAAAGCGAACATTCCCTCGCGCATCGCGTTCCAAGTTTCATCGCAGCTCGACTCACGCGTGATCCTCGACACGAAGGGAGCGGAGAAACTCGTGGGCAAGGGCGACATGCTTTACCTGCCGCCGGGCTCGGCGAAGCTCGAGCGCTCGCAGGGGGCTTTCGTCACCGACGCGGAGGTTGAACGCATCATCGACCACTGCGCAGCGCAGGGTGCGCCGAAGTTTGAGACCGACATCCAGGCGTCAATCAACAGCGCCGACAATGAGGATGAAGAAGAAGTCTCGGACGCCGATGAGGAATTGATCATGAAGTGCATCGAGGTCGTGCGGCAGGAGCAAAAGGCCAGCACCTCGCTGCTTCAGCGCCGCCTGCGTCTCGGTTACACACGCGCAGCGCGGATGGTCGATATCCTCGAGCAACGCGGCATCGTCGGGCCGGGCGAGGGGGCCAAGCCCCGCGAGGTTTACCTGAAATGACCCGCCACGCACTGGGTTTGGCGAAAATCCGCCATCATCTCATTTTCGTGTTGTCAAAATCCAGCGACCCCACTTAAATTTCCGCCCGCCCGCAAGGGAGTGTATGGCTCGATAGCTCAGTTGGTAGAGCAGCGGATTGAAAATCCGCGTGTCGCTGGTTCGATCCCGGCTCGAGCCACCACCTTTCCCTCCAGTTCCTGCATATTTCTCGCAGTGTGAATGTTTCCCAAAGGGTTCCCTGGCTCACCAATGCGTCGCGGCGCACGCGTTATCTGATCGGTGTTTCCGGCGGCGCGGATTCGGTGGCGATGCTTCACTTGTTGGTTGATGCGGGATTTCAAAATTTGGTCGTTTGCCACCTCGACCATCGACTGCGCGGCAAGGCCTCCAGCGCCGATGCGCGCTTTGTCGAAACGCTGGCGAAAAAACTCGGGCTCACCTGTGAGATCGGCCGCAGCGACATCCGCCAACGGATGAAGCAGACCCACGAGTCAATGGAAACTGCCGCGCGCCACGCAAGGCATGCGTTTTTCGCCGACTGCGCCCAAAAGCATCGCTGCCGCAGGGTGCTGCTCGCGCATCATGCGGATGATCAGGCGGAAACGGTATTGTGGAATCTGTTGCGCGGCTCGCACGGACTCAAAGGCATGCGCGAGCTGCAAAAGATCGTGTTACCCGATAAACGCACGCTAGAATTGCATCGGCCCTTGCTCGCGCTGCGTCATGCGGAATTAGTGACTTGGCTTCAGGAACACGGGCTCGCTTGGCGCGAAGATGCAAGCAACAGCGAGCCGATCGCCGTTCGCAACCGCCTGCGCAACGAAGTGTTTCCGCTGATGAATGAAATTTCCGGCCGTGATCCGGTCTCCGCCTTCGTGCGTGCGGCCGGTGATTGGTCGGAATGTCAGAGTCTGATCCTTGAGCAACTCGCAGATCTGCGCCTGCTCGATCCGCAAGGTCGCTTGCACTTGCCCACCTTCAGAAAACTCAGCCCCGCCATGCAAAGAGCGGCGCTCGGAAAATTTCTCAACGACTCCGGCACCCGTGGCATCGACCGCCGATTGTTGGATGAAGCTCTCGCCATGCTTGAACCCAATGGCAAGCCCGCCATCAACCTGCCCGGCGGCCAGCAACTCCGCCGCCGCGAGGGGAGAATGTGGGTGGAGTGAAGTGGGGTTCTACTTGCCAAAAATCGCTCGAAAAAATTCAGCGAGGCCGGTACGGTTCATTCGATTTGCTGATTTCCTCGTCAGTGATCGTTGTAAGCATTGACCTCCGATGAATGACTCTCCCCACAAAGCCTGGCTGGTATCTGCGGATATGGGCTATGGGCACCAGCGAGCGATTTATCCGCTGAAAGATCTCGCCGAGGGGGAAATTATCACGGTCGGATCAAGCGGACGCGTTTCACCATCGGAGCGCAAATTGTGGCGGAGGTTGCTGGGTGTTTATGAGTTTTTCTCACGTGCCAAGGGCATTCCTTTGATTGGCCCGCCGCTATTTTCCTTGCTCGATTCGATGCTGAAGATTCCGTCGATCTATCCCATGCGGAATCTTTCAAGCACCACATTCCAAGTCAATATGCTCGAGTCACAGATCGATAAGGGTCTGTGCAAGGGCATGCTTGAAATCACTTCGGAAAAAAACATTCCCATCATCACTTCCTTTTACGCCTCGGCGATTGCGGCGGACAGAAAAGGATTCAACCGTGTCTATTGCATCATCTGCGATGCGGACATCAATCGGGCCTGGGTTGCGAAAAACCCTTGGGAAAGCCGGGTGGAATACTTCGCGCCCTGCGGCAAAGCGGCTCATCGTTTGAAGGCTTACGGTGTGCCGGAGGAAAGGATTCACCTCACCGGATTTCCGCTGCCTACCGAATTGCTTGGCGATGAAAACTTGACCGTGCTTAAGCGTGATCTGGGTCAGCGGCTTTTTCACCTCGATCCCATGGGGAAATTTCGGGCCCGTCACGGGCGAAATGTCGAACATTTCCTCGGTAAGGAAAACTGCGTCTTCAAGAATGATAGAAAACTCACGATTGCCTTCGCGGTCGGAGGTGCCGGCGCACAGAAAGAGATCGGCCGCAGGATCGCGCACAGCTTGAAGGCAAAGTTGCAGGCAGGTGAGTTGAGATTAATCCTGGTCGCCGGCATCAGAAAGGAAGTCAAAGAGTACTTTGAGGAGACCAAAGCGGAGGTCGATCCGAACGGCGACTCGATCAGGATCATTTATGCCGAATCGCTTCACGAGTACTTCGATCTCTTTCACAACGCGCTGCACGAAACCGACATCCTTTGGACCAAGCCAAGCGAGTTGTCATTTTTTTGCGGACTTGGAATGCCAATCGTGGTTTGCCCAAGCATTGGCTCGCAGGAAAAATTCAACAAGATGTGGCTTAGGGAAATTCGTGCCGGCATCCGACAAGAAAACCCGGATTACTCCGATCATTGGCTCTTCGATTCACTGCACCGCGGCACCCTCGCCGAATGTGCCTGGGATGGATTTCTGAAAACGCGAAAACTTGGTTCGTTCAATGTGAGGAGAGTCCTCGAAAACGGCTATCTGGAGCGCGCGAACGATCCGGTGATGAGGTGAGGTTTAATTGTGCTTGAGAGAGTAGGGCATTCAGTTTCAAATCTACTATGTCAGACGTTTGGTCTTAATAGGTCATCGTTGTGCACACCAAAATTTTGAAAAAAATCAAAAACAACAGCATGCCAAAGTCCTCAAAGAAATCTACTCCTAAGCCTTCCTTTGATTCTACCGCGATGCGCGCCTTCATGGAGCGCACCCTGAGTGGTTTCGGCCCGGGCAAACCTAACAACGAGCAGCGGGCACGGGATTTGGTCTACGATGCCATGGAGGCTTCCACTTGGGAGCAACGAATACGCCTGACACGACAGGCGCTTGATCTTGATCCCGAGAATGTGGATGCGCTTTTGATGATGGTGAATGTGACAGATATTGAAGGGGATGAGAAAATTGAGGCGCTTCGCACCGTCGTTGCTGCCGGAGCACGCAGCCTTGGAAAAAAGGCTTTCAAAGAGT
>JBIKIR010000070.1:0-6525 GCA_044361475.1 Luteolibacter sp.
CGCTCGGCGTCTCTGCGTTTCGCTTAAAAAACTAAAAAGGAAGCTTCCCGCCGAGGCCTTTCATCATGTCTTTCATGCCTGGCATGCCGCCCATTTGGCGCATCATGTTTTTCATCTTGTGCGGCGACTTCATCATCTTGCGCATTTCGCCGAACTGCTTGATCAGCTGATTCACCTCCATGAGCGAGGTGCCGGATCCGGCGGCGATGCGTTGGCGGCGTGAGCCTTTGATGATCTCCGGGCGGCGGCGTTCCTCGTGGGTCATGGAAAGCACGATCGCCTCGGTGCGTTTAATTTTCCCGGTGTCGAGTGCGCCGGCGGGGAGTTGTTTTTTGATTTTGCTGAAACCGGGCATCATGCCGAGCAGTCCGTCGAGCGGGCCGAGGTTGCGGATCATGCGCATCTGATCGAGGAAGTCGGTGAAGTCGAATTTCCCTTCCTGCATGCGTTGCATCGAGCGCGCCGCATCGGCTTCGTCGACCTTGGCGGCGACTTGCTCGACCATGCCGACGATGTCGCCCATGCCGAGGATGCGGTCGGCCATGCGACTGGGGTGGAACTCGGTGAGTTGATCGAGCTTCTCGCCCTCGCCGGCGTACTTGATCGGCTTGCCGGTGACTGCGCGCATCGAGAGCGCCGCGCCGCCGCGTGCGTCGCCATCGAGCTTGGTGAGGATGATGCCGGTGATGCCGACTGCTTCATCGAAGTGCTTGGCGACCGAGACTGCTTGTTGGCCTGTGGCGGCATCGGCGACGAGGAGGGTTTCCTTTGGTTGGATGAAATCGTGCAGGCGCTTGAGTTCGGCGACGAGTTTCTCGTCGATCTCTTGGCGGCCGGCCGTGTCGAAGATCAGGACGGTGCCATTTTGGTTTTCCGCCCATGCGAGGGCTTCGCGTGCGACCTTGACCACATCGCTTTCGCCGGCTTGCGGCGTGAAACAGGGCACATCGATTTGCTTTGCGAGTGTGGCGAGTTGGTCGATCGCGGCCGGGCGGTAGAGGTCGCAGGCGATGAGCAGCGGGCGGCGGCCTTCGCGTTTGAGGCGGTTGGCCAGCTTAGCGGAGGTCGTGGTTTTGCCAGCACCGTTGAGGCCGCAAATCAGGATGCGCGCGGGCGGGTTGAGATCGAGTGGTGACTGATTGCCGCCGAGGAGGGCTTCGAGTTCGTCGTGGAAAATTTTGACGATTTGTTCGCCGGGCTTGATCGACTTGAAGACATCCTCGCCCATCGCCTTTTCTTTCACCTTGGCGATGAAGTCCTTGGCGACGGCGAATTCGACATCGGCCTCAAGCAATGCGATGCGGATGTCGCGCAGTGCGTCGGCGATGTTTTTTTCCGAGATGCGGCCCACGCCGCGAAGATTGCGGAAGGTTTTGTCGAGGCTGTCGGAGAGTGACGAGAACATGGGAAATGTAGGTGAAAATCAGGGTTTGCCAGAATAGATGGCGGCTTGATCGATGCGGAACCACCATTCGAGTGCGGGTTGTGCCGGTTTTCCAGAGCTATTTTTCCAGCTGATCGATACCGAGCAAATCGGCTGGCGCAGCGGGCGGTTCACTTTCCAGGAAAACATTCCGGTTTGCGCGTCGTAGGCCGCAGGCACTTCGCCAAGGCCAGCAATGCGCATGACGAGCGTTGATGGGTTGAGTTCGGCGACCTTCGATAGATCGGCAGAAATCAGCGGCATGCGTTCCGTGACGCTGGCGCCGGACTCCGGGCTCACCGGGTGCGCGGTCGGCAGCGCCTTGGTCTCGGTGTAGGCCTCCGGTGCGGCGGGCGCTTCACCGAACTGCGTGGCCAGCTCGAAGATGTGGTCGTGCGTGCCAAGAATGACATAGCGCGGCAGGGTTTCATCGGGAGTCGATTGGTTCACCTTGCCGGGCAGCACAGTGAACATATGCGTGTAGCCATTTTCCCGCGCGACCGGAAACATCTCGGGCGTGACATAACCACCGGGGTAAACATAGGTGCTGATCGCTTGACCGAATTTTGACTCCAGAAATTTTTTCGAATCACCCAATTCCTTTTGCAAAAACGCGCGATAAACTTCGGGGCCCTGGCGTTGGTTTTTTTTCACCACCTTCGGGTAGGGATGGCTCACCGAGTGACTGCCGATCGTCGCGCCTGCGGCAATCATCTCGCGGATCATTGCGGAGCTAAGTGACTTGCCGCCACGGTCGACATAGTTTTTGTAGAGGTAAATCGTGAATGGGTAATTGAATTCCCGAAGGATCGGAAACGCATCGGTGTAGACCGAAAGCCAGCCGTCATCGATCGTGATGAGCGCCGACTTTTCCGGCAGTGTTTTGCTGCCATCGTTTTTCTTCCATGCGATGAAGTCGGCGAGTGGGATCACCGTGATGCCGCGGTCGCGCAATGCCTGCATTTGCCAGCGGAACTTGGCCGTGCGGATGCGCATTTCGGTCTCCGGCAGCGTGGGCGAAAAATCGTGATAGCCGAGCACGGATACGCGGCTCGGTTGCGGCGTGGAAGGCGGCGTGGGCTCAGGCTGCTGCACGACAGGAGACGCCTCGGTCGCGGGGATGGGTTCGGCGCTTGGCATCGCTTCCGGCGCAGGCTCGGGGGCCTGTGCGGCAAGCCGCATGCTCGCAAAAAGCAGGGCGATCAGGGCGCGGCGAATCATCGGCGGATGCTAAGCGCGGCCCGGTGGAAATGAAAGCGCAAGAATGCGGCGCGGGCCTTAGAGCATTTTGCCCAAATCAGGGCGCGATGCGGATCCCTTTTTCCTCGATGAGGATTGCCCGTCTCTTGAGCAACGCGCCGAGGGATTGCTTGAAGGTGCGTTTGCTCACGCCGAGTTCGTCGTGGATTTCGTCGGCTGGGCTGTGATCGCCGATCGCCCAGAATCCGCCGCGGGCCTTGAGTTCGGAGAGGATGCGCTGCTCGAGCGTGTCGACCTTGTCGCGGCCCGGCGCGTGCAGGCTGAGGTCGATTTTGCCGTCCTCGCGGACGCGTGAGATGAAACCGCTGACGCGCTCGCCGGGCTGGAGTTCTTGGAAAACGCCTTCGGCAAAGAGCAGGCCGCTGTGCGTGCCATTGATGATGGCCTTGTAGCCGAGTGGCGTTTTGCCGAAAATGACCAGCTCCACCGGATCGCCCGGCGCGTAATTTCCACGGCTCTGATCGAGAAAACGCGAGAGCCGAGTCGATGCGACGATGCGCCCGGAAACTTCATCGACATGGACATGGACGAGGTAGGATTTGCCCGGCTCCATGCGAGATTTTTGCTCGCGAAACGGCACCAGCAATTCCTTGGCGAGGCCCCAGTCGAGGAAGGCTCCGACGCCAGTGACCGCGACGCACTTGAGCCGCGCGAATGTGCCGGGAAGTGCTTTGGGAGTCTTGGTAGTCGCAACCGGGCGGTCCTCCGAATCGCGGTAAATGAACACATCGAGCGGGTGACCAATTTCCCAGCTCGCTGGCATTTCGCGGCGCGGCAGCAGAATTTCGCCAAGCTCATCGCCGCCATCAAGGTAAAGCCCGAAGGATTTTTCCCGCAGGACATTCAACAACGCGCGCTCACCGATTCGGGCCATGCGTGATGATGCGGCATCGACCGACGGTGGTCGATGCCGATTTTTGCAAGCGTGTGATCAATGGGCCGGAGGGCTCATCGCTCAAGCCGGCTTGTTGCCGCCCGCGTTGCGGATCTGCTCGAAGGTGCCTTCGATGAGATTGCGGCCTTGGTCGCCGAGGCTGTGGTAGATCGTGGCCATCGTTTGCACGACGCTGGCGGCCGGCCCTGCAAAGGTGAACTCGCAGTTTTTCACTTCGCACTGGTTGAGCGCGAAAGCGCCGTAGCCGAGCACGACAAAGCGGCAGTTGGTGAATTCGCAGCCTTCGTATTCGTGGAAATCGAGCACGACTTCTTCGTTGGTGAACTGGTGTTTGCTAATTTTCATGAGTAATCTGAATAAATGCTTTTTTGAGATGTAAAAATAGAACGCGCGAAGCCTAGGCGTTCAATCAACATCATTCAAGGCGCGTTTCGCGAGCTGGTTTCCAGGTAAGGCTTCATTTTTTGGCTTTTCAAAAGCTGGCTGGCGGTTTATGGTCGCTGTCCGCCAACCAATGGTGGTCGTAGCTCAGTTGGTAGAGCCCCGGATTGTGATTCCGGTTGTCGCGGGTTCGAGTCCCGTCGATCACCCCATCTTTCCCATCGGAAGCCGTATCGGGCTTCGGGCGGGGGAGGAGGAATCCAAATGATTGATCCATGTTGCCGCTCGAGAGCCGTATTCATTACAAGTTTCGCAATTCCCTGCTTTTGGCAGAGGCCTTGACGCATCCGAGTCTCGCTTACGAGTCGCAGCATCGGAATTTTGATAATCAGCGTTTGGAATTTTTGGGCGATGCGGTGTTGCAATTGATTGTCACCGAGGAGTTGTTTCGCCGATTTGCGGGAGCGACCGAGGGGCATCTCACCAAGTTGCGTTCACGGGTGGTTTCGCGTCGGGCTTTGGCGAAATTTGCCATGGCGATCCATCTCGGTGAATACATTTTGCTCGGCAAGGGCGAGGAGTCCACGGGAGGCAGACGGCGCTTGTCGACCTTGGCCGATGCCTTCGAGTCGTTGATCGGCGCGGTTTTTCTCGATTCCGGTGTCGATATGGCGCGGGAATTGGTTTTGCGTTTGCTCAAGGACGAGCTTGGCAGCATGGAGGAGGGGACCGAGGAAATGAATCCCAAGGGCGAATTGCAGGAATGTTTGCAGGCGATTCATCCGCAGGCGCCGGTGTACCGGATCATCAGCGAGAGCGGGCCGGATCACCGGCGAGTGTTTCAGGCGGAGGTTTCATGGTGTGGAAAGGTGCTGGCCAGCGGCAAGGGCAAGAGCAAGAAAGAGGCGGACGCGCGGGCGGCCATGGAGGCCTTGCGGGCAAGGCTGTGGGATGTGTGATGCATGCCGCGAGAATGTCGCTTGGCAAGCGGGCGGCATGAATGGAGATTGGGCGCGCGATGGGTATAGGTCTTTCGGATTTGCGCGGGCAGATGCCTGCGGGCGGCTTGTTTGGCGGTGGTTCGTGGCGTTGGTCGCCCGAGCCTTTGGTGTTGAGTCGGGCGGAGGCGGATGGCATTGCAGCGCTGGGTCATCCACTCGCGCGTTTCCAGCAAGCCTGCGATGAAATATACCGAAGGAGCGCAGCGGGATCCTTGCCGTCGTGGATTGCGGATTGGTTGGATCGCGGCAAGCCGGAATGGTTGGTCGCTTTGCAGCGTGCCAAAGGCATGGCCGGTCATGCGCCGCGGGTGATCCGACCGGATTTGATGGTGACGCAGGAGGGTTTTGCGATGTCGGAGCTCGACAGCGTGCCGGGTGGGATCGGTGTGGCGGCGTGGATGGCGCGCGTGTATGCCGATGCCGGCTATGAGGTGCTCGGTGGTGCGGATGGCATGAGCGATGGGTTTCGCTCATTGATGCCAGATGGCGGCACTGTTTTGATTTCCGAAGAAGCCGCTGATTACCGTCCGGAAATGGAATGGCTGGTGTCGACGCTCGGTGATGAGTGGCGGGTGGCTTCGGCTGAATCTTATGAACCCGATGGCTCGGCGCTGTATCGGTTTTTTGAATTGTTCGATTGGCAGTCGGTGCCAAGTGCGAGGCAGTTGGCGCGGGATGCGGCGGATGGTGCGATCCGAATTACGCCGCCCTTGAAGCCGCACTTCGAAGAGAAACTTTGGTTGGCCTTGTTGTGGTCGCCGGCACTGAAGGGGGTTTGGGAAAAGTCCCTGCGCGGCAATCACCTCAAGCGCTTGCGCGAGTTGGTGCCCTTTGGTTGGCTTGTCGATCCCACGCCTTTGCCGCCGCATGCGGCACTGCCGCGCCTGGAGCTTCATTCGTGGGATGAGGTCGCGGGCCTGAGCCAACGCGAACGGCAGTTGGTGCTGAAAGTGAGCGGATTTCACGAGACCGCATGGGGTTCGCGCGGAGTTTTTGTCGGACATGATTTGCCCACGGCCGAATGGTCGGCGCGGCTGCGGCATGCATTGGATCATGTGGCGGAGCAACCTTGGATGATGCAGCAATTCCGCGAGACGAGGCGCATCGAGCATCCGGTTTTCCGCGATGATGGTTCGATCGAAGTGATGCAAGGCCGGGCAAGGATCTGCCCGTATTACTTTACCGATGATGAGGGAACAACGCAGCTTGGCGGTTGCCTCGCCACGATCGTGCCGGCCGACAAGAAGAAGATCCACGGCATGAGTGATGGGGTCCTGGTGCCTTGCGTGGCTGGGTGATAGTCTTGATAGTCTGGATAAACAAGTGGGTCACAGGTACTGAAATTCTGAAATTCTGAAATCCATACCATGCAATTTCCTACAATTTCCCAGACAAATTGTAGAGATTCTTCTTGCCGTCGGGGATATCCGTGGTAAATGGTGGGGCATGGGAGGTGACTCATGAGCAGCAAGCGATGGTTGGCGCCGTGGAAGGATTCGGCGGAAAAGCCAGCGATTTACCATTGCATCAGCCGTGTGGTGGATCGGCGATTTGTCTTTGAACAG
>JBIKIR010000071.1:0-6311 GCA_044361475.1 Luteolibacter sp.
ATCCCAGGCGTCATCAATTTGTTCTACGATCTCATTTCCGAGTTTGGGAAGTGTTCTCATGCCGAGATGAGGTTCTCCCTAAATCACCGATAGGTAAAGTCAAATATCTATTAGACTTTGGTATAAGAGACCCATCTTCATAGGCAGGGACCTTTGTCCCAAAGGTCCGCTTCGGTTGTGCGACGCGCCCTTGCAGTGCCGATTCTTTATGTAGCGGGAGCATCATGCTCCAGCCCGTCCATGGAGATTCCCGCTCCATGTTTTGAACAGCCATTGAAAAAGCGATTCAAAGACGATTCATCAGACGGACCTTTAGGGACAAAGGTCCCTGCCTGAAGAAGCAGCTTCTTTCTAGCTTCTTCTGTCTCCAAGTCTTCCGTCTTTCCTAAACCTTAAAAAGCCCGCCGCGTTTTCCGGCTAAAATAGCGGCGCCCATGATAGCGATGGAGAGAAAGACCATCGCCCAAACGCCGAGCGCGGCGGCGAGTTCGGTGCCATTGCCAAGCGTGCTGAGCAGGGTGAAGATCGCTTTGGTGATCGGGAAATGTTGGGTTTGTTGGGCAAGGATGAGGCTGTCGCTGACCTCGAGCATCGCAAAGGCAAAGGCGAGGATCGCACCTGCGGCGAGGTTGGCGCCGATGAGCGGAAGTGAAATGCGGCGCAGTGTGCGTAAGCTAGATGCGCCAAGCGAGCGAGCAGCTTCTTCGAGCATCGGATTGCTTTGTTGGAGTCCGGCCACGGCGGATCGCACAATGTACGGAAGCCGACGAATGGCGTAAGCGATCACCAACAGCATGAATGGACTTCCATTGGCACCGACGAGGAAATGGAAGGGTTTGCCATCCTGTGAAAGGGCCAGATAGCCGAAGGCCATGACAAGGCCGGGCACCGCAAGGGGCAGCATCACAACCGCATCGAGCAGGTTGCGTGATTTCAAATCCGATCGCACCACCACCCATGCGACGCCGATGCCGATTGCCAAGGCGAGCAAGGTCGCGCAGCCGGCATAGAGCAGGCTGTTTTGAATCGATGGCACGACCAGTCCGCTGCCAAGTGCTTCGAGGTAATGCCGGGCGGTCAACTCATCGGGGATCACCGTGCCGTACCAGCGTTCTGAAAACGAAAGGAGGATCACGCCGAGGTGCGGCAGCGCGGCGAGCAAGAAGACCGCGAGGTAACACATCGCGCATGCCAAGGCTTTCCATCCGCCGATGCGCGTAGCGTTGCTGCGAGTTTTCGGTCGAGGTGCGGTGCCGAGCGGTGATCGGCCGATGACAAATTTTGAAAGCGCGAAGACCGCTGCGGCGACGATCAAGAGGACCGTGGTGAGTGCGTAAGGAATCGGATTTTTATCAAGGCCCTTGATGCCATCGTAGATTTGCACCGATGCGGTGCGCGAGTAATCGAAGACCAACGGCACGCCGAGTTCGGTGAAGGCCCAGATGAAAACAATCGATGCACCGGCAAAGACGCCAGGCATCGCGAGTGGCAGGGTGATGCGGAAAAATCTTTTCCACGGTGGGCATCCGAGGTTTTCCGCCGCCTGCTCCATCGCCGGATCGAGATTCGAGAGCGCCGCGGCGATATTCATGTAAAGGATCGGATATAGGTTCAGCGCGATCATCGCGACGATGCCGATGAAGCGCCCCTCGGCGAGCCAGTCGAAGGGCGTGGCGGGGTCCATCAGGCCGAGATGGATCAGCCCCGCGTTGAGAGCACCATTCACGCCGAGCATTTGTTTCACGCCGACCGCACCGACGAAGGGCGGCAGGATCATCGGTGCGAGTACCAGCACCGAGAGCGCATTCTTGCCGGCGAAGCTGTAGCGGTGACCGATGAGGGCAAGGGGAAACGCGATGGCGATTGCCGCCAATGTTGACGCAAGCCCTAGTGCGAAGGAATTCCACAGCCCTTCGCGGTAAATCGGATTACGCAAAATCGCGGTGACAAATTCGAGCGTGAAGCCATCTTTGCCATCAAACGCCTGCTTCACGATCATGCCTGCCGGGTAAATGAAAAACGCCGCAAATAAGGCAAACACCACGATGCTGATGAGTATGGCGGGTGCGCGTTTCATGGCTGGTTCGTTCAGTGGCCGATGCTGGATTTCGCTTTAGCGAGAGCCTCGGCCTTGCGGTAGTTCGCGCGGAACCACTCGCCGATTCGCTCTGCATGGGCAGCGGTCTGCAGCGGGTCGGATCCATCGAAGGCCGGATCACCCTTCGCCGCAACGCTGTGGGGGATGATCGACACATCGGAAAAAACCGCCAACGCGTCATCCGGCATGTCGGCATCGATCAGCGCATGCCATGCGGATTTCATTTCCTCGTGTGAATCGATGCACATCACTTTCACCAATTGGCGAAGGGTGTTGAAGGCGGCACCGGTGAGCTCGCGTTGATAGGTGAAGTTGCCCGCGTCTTCATAGGGATGGATGCCGGGCATGGTCGATTGGGCGAGAATTTCGGGCGTGTAGACATCGCGGCGGATCGGCGTGCGGTGCAGTGCACGCAGCTTGGGTCCGTGCTCGGTGCCGGGTAAGGCAAACCACAGTTGCTGCGCTTCGCGAGTGAGGCAAAACTCGACGAAACGCTGTGCGATCTCGCTGTTGGGCGCACCTTTGAGCACCGCGACCGGATCCGCGCTCAAGGTGGTGCCGCCCTCGGGTGCGATCCACACGACGCGTGGTTTGCCATCGGCGCTGCTGAGGTCGTGCGCAAAGGATCGCCCATAGAAATCAATGCACATGCCAGCCGCGGCATTTCCTTGGCCGACATCCTGCGGGATCTTGGACGCACTATCGGTGAAGTACCGCGCGTTGGCCGCCATGCGTTGGATCAGTTGCAGGCCCCTCGTCCATCCAAGCGCGAGCGCGGCATCGCGGTTTTGCGGATCGGCCTCAAGCGCCTTGAGCATCTCTCCCTGCACCAGCAACTCGAAGGCCCGCGCGACGGATCCGCTTTTGGTGGGATCCGCCAATGCAAGTGTGCCGGCATAGCCCGGATGACCCAGGTCGCGCCATGATTCGGGCGAGGGGAGGTGGAGTCGATCGAGGTACTGCGGGTTGTAGCAGATGCCAAATTGCGACATGCAGGTGCCAACCCATGTGCGGTCTGCCGGGTAATACCTTTCGCCGGTGAAAGTTTCGGGGATGGATCCGTCTTTGGCAAAAAGCTCGAGATTTGAGCTGAAAACACGCAAGGGGACGAGTCGGCCTTTTTTGGCCTGACCCGCAAAATCAGGCTCTCCACCGCCGAAAAACACATCGATGCCAATGCCCTCGCGGCCGGTCTCTTTGGCGGCCTTGAATGCGGCATCGAGCACCATGCGGATCTCCGATGTACCGCCGGGCGAGCGCCAATCGACATGGATCGTGCGGCCAGTCGAATGTTTCCACCATTCGGCAAAGGCTTCGCCAAACTCCTGACGGATCGATTCATTGTGCGGGGTGAGAATCACCAAGCGGTCATCCGCGCCGGATGCTTTGCTCGTCGCGGTCTCACGACGCAATAACATCGGCAGCGCGACGATCGCTGCCAGCAACGCAAAGATGATCAATGCCCGGCGTTTCATGGTTTCAAGATCACCACATCATCCTTGCGCGAATGAAGCATGACCATGGCATCGCTGCCGGGTTCATGGATCAGGTGAGGGTTCATCTCGACCACCTGCTGACGGCCAAGCGGTGTATCGACCCAGTACTGGATGCGCTGACCCATGTAAGTTCGCTCGCTGATATGGCCGGCAAGGGTGTTCTCGCCATCGCTGGCATTCAGTCGCCATGCTTCGGGTCGGATCGAAAGCTTCACCGCATCGCCGATCGCGGGTGACCAGTTAGGATCGGTGATGCGACCGGTGAAGGATCCGGCATTGCTGCGGGTGGTGATGAGCGCGCCCTCGATTATGGAAATTTCCGCATTGATGAAATTGGTTTCACCAATGAAACGGGCGACATGCGTGCTGCGTGGATTTCGGTAAATTTCATCGGGCGTGCCCACTTGCGCAATGCGGCCACCGGCAAGCACCGCCATGCGATCGGCCATCGCGAGGGCTTCTTCCTGATCATGCGTGACATAGATCGCCGTAAGACCATTTTCCTTCACGATGCGGCGGATTTCGCGACGCATCTCAACGCGCAGTTGCGCGTCGAGATTCGATAATGGCTCATCGAGCAAAAGGCACTTGGGCTTCACCACCAATGCCCGTGCCAGTGAGACGCGCTGCTGCTGACCGCCGGACATCTGATCGATCGAGCGTGCACCAAATCCCTCGAGCTGCACCGATGCCAAGGCCGCCTCGACGCGTGCGGCGATTTCCTTTTTCGGCACCTTTCTTTCCTCCAAGCCAAAGGCGATGTTTTGCGCGACCGTCAGATGTGGCCAAAGCGCGTAACTCTGAAACACCATCGCTGCCTCGCGCCGATGTGGTGGCATTTGGGTGACATCGCGTTCGCCGAAATAAACACGCCCGCTCGTCGGGGTTTCCAATCCGGCTATGCAGCGCAGCAAGGTCGTCTTGCCGCAACCCGATGCGCCAAGCAGGAAAAACAACTCGCCCGAGCGAACCTCGAGGTCGATGCCATCAAGGGCGCTGACACTGCCGAAGGTCTTGACGACCGATTCAATGCGGATGGTTTCCATGGCGGGTAATTGGACCGATGCTTCGGCTTGCGCGGTCGGAATCAAGCCAGAACGAGTGAATCGCTTATGAACGAAAATTTCCCAAAAGATTCTCTTGCCAGCTGCCGGTCCGGTCATTAAAAAACCCGTCCCAACCAACCGATGCTCGGATGGCGGAATTGGTAGACGCGCTAGACTAAGGATCTAGTGGGGAGACCCGTGGAGGTTCGAGTCCTCTTTCGAGCACCACTCTTTAATAATCAAAGGATTACGGCGGACAAAGCCGCCTCTGTTGACATGCCCAACAACGGCATGAACGAGGCTGGCGACAAAATGGCGACAAATGCGGGGACCGCCTCCCCCAAACAACGCAACAAGAAGGCTGGGCCTTTTCTCAAGGTCAAAGCTGGGTCCGCAGTGGTGCCTATCTATCGCACCGCATGCAATGGTCGGGTTCGCTTCACCCTGAGTTTCTACCGGGACGGCCGCCGGATGCGGAAAATGTTCAACGATCTGGAGTCCGCCAAAAAGGAAGCTTTGTTCGTTGCGCAGCGAATTCAGTCCGGCATGCAGCATGTGACGGACCTCAAGCCGCACGAGCGCGACACCTACAAAGCAGCGGAGGCGTTACTCGAGAAACTCGACATTCCTCTGTTCGCTGCCGTGGAGGATTATGTCCGCGCCCGCACCTTGGCAGGGAATGAGTCGCTGTCAGTGATGGCAACGGAATACGGGAAGATGTTTGGCAACATTGTTCGCCGCGCCACAGTCCCGGAGGTGGTGGCGGAACTGATCAAGATTCGAGAGCAGGACGGTGCGAGCACCAAGTATCTCGGCCAGCTCCGTACCACTCTGAACCGCTTTGCCGCCAAGTTCCCCTGTCCGATTCTTGAAGTCACCGGACCGGACGTGGACGCCTGGTTGCGCTCATTGAAAATCTCGCCGGTCACCCGCAACTCGATGCTCCGCTGTATCAAGGTGCTCTTCTCCTTCGCCAAGGCGCAGAACTATCTGCCTGACGAGAAGAATACGGCAGTGGAACAAATTCCGCAGGTGCGCGTGAAGCTGGACGACGTGACGCTATTCTCACCCGAGGAGCTGACGAAGTTGCTACACCATGCGCCGCCCGATCTTGTGCCTATTATCGCCATTGGGGCATTCGCTGGGATCCGCATGGCCGAACTCGAAAGACTCGATTGGAAAGCTGTGGACTTGGAGCGAAAGTTTATCGAGGTGCGCGCCAGCGAAGCGAAGACTGCTTCCCGCCGGATCATCCCGATCAGCGACAACCTTGCCGCTTGGCTGACACCCCTCGAACGGAAGGGGAAAATCGTCCGAACGAAGGAGCTGCAAACCTACGTGCCTGCACTGGCTCGTGCCCTCAAGATCGGGTGGCCGCGCAATGTGCTTCGGGATTCATTCATCAGTTACCGAATTGCCATCGTCCAAAGTGCCGACCAGGTGGCGCTTGAGGCGGGTAACTCGCCATCGATCATCTTCAAGCACTATCGGGAGCTGACCACACCCGAGGTCGCGGAGAAGTGGTTCGGCATCATGCCCAAGGAAGGGCAGTGGGAAAACACCCTTAGCTACGACCGCAAGAAGCGGCGGGTGATCCTGAACGGAATCGAATGCCATTGATCTCGTACATTCCGCATGCCAACGGATTTTTTACGCGCGGAATGGTTTTGT
>JBIKIR010000072.1:0-6104 GCA_044361475.1 Luteolibacter sp.
GGGCAAGACCCGCCATCGGTTCAATCGGCCGATTGAACCATCGAATGAATTTTTCCATCTCAATTGGCACTACACGCGAAGGCGGTGCCTCAAAATGCACAACCGGATCATGCACCGGCCCCGATACAACTCTCATCGGCTCAGCGTGACGACGATAAGCTCCAATCATCGACAAATCCAAACGGCCGCGCATGCACATGCGATGCCACTCAAACAATTTCTCATCCGTCAAAGGCGCAGCAAAACCGCGGTAAAGATCGACCTGAAGCTCGGATATCCCGCGCTCGGCCGGCTTGACCCGGCGCCCGTCATGAGCCAATCCAAACAAACGCCGGATAGAAGATTGGAGACTCTCGCGATTCATCACCTCCCCCTCAATGCGCGAAGTCAGCATCGCCTCATCGCTGAGAATTTCAGTCCGTAATAACTCACGATCCTCTTCACCCAGATGCGAAAAAACACCGACATGCACGCCCGAGAGCCGCACGAATTCTCCCTCCATGGCCAACAGCCTTCTTTCGTCATAACGAAAATTCGGCCAGTCAGGAAGTTGCCAGTTCCACGGCTTGAGCGATTGAGACATGGTTTTATCGCTCAATAATTGTTTATTTTTGATCGATTGCAATGCCTTTTATCGCTCATTTCATCCGGCGGAAAATCAAAGTTTGCGCAGCTAGGCCATGCTTTTCCTAATTCAGCCTTCAAAACTTGCCCATGACCACCGCCGAACTGATCCATCAACTCCCCAAGACCGAGACCCACCTTCATATCGAGGGCTCGCTGCCGTGGCATCTGCTTCAAACGGCTCATCCGCGAAAAAACGAATCACCACCCGCCTCGTGGGCACCGGATTTCCGTTTTCGCAACTTCGCTCATTTTGAAACCGAGCTTCTCGGCTACGCCGCCGATTTTTTCAACTCGCCAGATCGCTATCATGACTGCGCAAAGGCCGTCTTCGCAGATGCCCTCACCCGCAATGTACGCTACATCGAAACGAGCTTTGCCTCGGGCTGTATCGATTTTCTCAACCTCGATGGTCACGCCGTCTGCGATGCGATTCGCGCGGCCGTCCCTTCCGGCCTCGAAGTGCGGATCTTCCTCGGCATCCATCACGATGGCTACACCGCAAAAATGTCGACAGTACTTGAAGACGCGCTCACATGGAAAAATCTCGATGGCATCGATCTCCACGGCGCCGAGGATGTTCCAGTCGGCGACTGGGCACCCGACCTCTGGCAACGCGCCCGCGATGCGGGAAAATTCACCAAAGCCCACGCGGGAGAATTTATGGGACCCGATTTCATCCGCTACGCAATCGACACCCTCGGCGTCAACCGCATCGAGCACGGCACTCGCGCGATCGAAGATGCGTCATTGATCTCACTCCTCCGCGATCGGGGCGTCGCACTCGACATGTGCCCGATCAGCAACCTGAAGCTCGGCGTCGTCCCCTCCGCCCAAGCCCACCCGATCCGCCAGTTCCTCGACGCCGGCATCACCTGCACGGTCAGCACCGACGACCCGATCAGCTTCGGCAACCACATCGAGGACGAATACCACCTGCTCGCCGAGGACCTCGGATTTTCCCACCAGCAACTCGCCGAAGTCGCCAAAAATGGCTTCAAAGTGGCACTCGCCCCAGCCGATTGGCACCAGCAACAAATCCGCCAAATCGACAGCCTGCTTGGCTGAAATCCGCCACCAATCACGCGCGAAGCGACATTTTCCCGAAAACTTCTTTTTTCGGATTGCCACTGGCGGCAAATCCCCCCAGTCTCCCCGCCCCCGCGAATCCCTAACTTTTTTACCGCGATGTCCAAGCACAACAGCCTCAAGTCCAACGCCTCGGTCGGCGGCAAACGATCCGTTCTCAAGCGCTTCGAACGCGTCAAACTCCTCAAAGAGCGCGGCGAATGGAAGTCCGGCCGCTCACCCCTCGGTCTGCCAAAGACCAAACACGAGGGTTGATCCATCCCGTCCATCCTTTCTCCAATGCGCGGAGCCCCCTCGGGTCCCGCGCTTTTTCGCTTGATCCCACGGCGTCATGAACGAAGGAACTCGCCTCAACAAATTCCTTGCCTCCTGCGCCATCGGCTCGCGCCGCAAATGCGATGAGCTGATCCAAGCCGGCCGCGTCGAGGTCAACGGCAACCCGTGCCTCAACATGGGCACCCGCATCGGCCCCGCCGACCATGTTCGCGTCGACGGCAAACGCGTCACGCCCAAGGAAACGATCACCGTCGCGTTCAACAAACCGCGCGGCTATGTCTGCACCCGCGAAGACGAACTCGGCCGCGATACGATCTACGCGCTGCTGCCGCACACCATGCATTCCCTCCATCATGTCGGCCGACTCGACCGCGACTCGGAAGGCCTGCTCATCCTCACCAACGACGGCGACCTTTCGCAGCAGTTGATGCACCCGTCGAAGTCAGTGGAAAAGGAATACCTCGTCACTTCGAACCAAGCCTTCGAAAACGCCCACCTCGACCAATTTCTCGAAGGCGTCTACACCCCCGAAGGCAAGCTCAAAGCCAAGTCCATCGAGCGACTCTCGCCCCGCCGCCTCAGCATGGTCCTCGACCACGGCGCCAAGCGCCAGATCCGCGTGATGTTCGACACGCTCGGCTATCAGGTCACCAAGCTGCTGCGCGTGCGCATCGGCAGCCTTTGGCTCGGCGACCTCGAACCCGGCCGCTGGGCGATCCTCAATCAGGTGGAAATCAAAATGCTTCTGGGCGAATCAAGCCCGGAAAAGCCGCAATCCGACCGATCAGGCGCGCCAAAAAAAGGCGGCGGCAGGCGCTCGTGATAGCTTGCCGAACGGGCAATCACACTCTAGCCTGCGCGGCACGCGGTCACTCGTCCGCCCATAATCTCTAACGCCATGAGTTCTAAAAAATCCGACAAGCCCAAAGCCAAGGAGCCAATCCACCTTCCCAGTAAGGAATTTTCCGCCAAAGCCCGCATCCCATCGATGTCGGCTTACAAAAAACTCTACAAGGAATCGATTGAAAAGCCGGACAAGTTCTGGGCGCGCGAAGCCAAGGAACTCGACTGGCGCAAAAAGTGGGACAAGGTCCTCGACTGGAAGGCACCTTTCGCGAAGTGGTTCGTCGGTGGCAAACTGAATGTATGTGAAAATTGCGTCGACCGTCACGCGAAAGGCGCGCGCGCCAACAAAGCCGCCATCATTTGGGAAGGCGAACCCGGCGACAAACGCGTCATCACGTACGCGCAACTCCATCGCGATGTCTGCCGCTTTGCCAATGTGCTCGAACAACACGGCGTGAAGGCCGGCGATCGCGTGCTCATTTATTTGCCGATGATCCCCGAAGCGGTCGTCTCGATGCTTGCCTGCGCCCGCATCGGCGCGGTGCACACGGTCGTCTTTGGCGGCTTCGCCTCCGAGGCCATCGTCGATCGACTCGAAGACTCCGGCGCCAGCATGGTCATCACCGCCGATGGCGGATGGCGCCGCGGCAAGGTCGTCGCGCTCAAACCCGCCGTCGACGAAGCACTCAAAAAATACAAGGGCGTCAAAAGCGTCATCGTGGTCAACCGCTGCAGCAACCCGATCACCATGCAAGCCAAGCGCGATACCTGGTGGCACGAGGAAACTGCGAAAGTTCCCGCCAAACACGCAGCCAAGGCTTTCGACTCCGAGCATCCGCTCTTCGTGCTCTACACCTCCGGCTCGACCGGCAAACCCAAAGGCATCCTCCACAGCTCCGGCGGCTACCTCACCGGCACCTACTCGACCACGAAGTACGTCTTCGATATGCGCGATGAGGATGTCTACTGGTGCACCGCCGATGTCGGCTGGATCACCGGCCATTCCTACATCGTCTACGGCCCGCTTGCCAATGGCGCCACCCAAGTGATGTACGAGGGCGCCCCCAATTTCCCCGACTTCGGCCGCTTCTGGAAAATCATCGAGGAATACGGCGTCACGATCTTTTACACCGCGCCCACCGCCATCCGCGCCTTCATCAAGGCCGGCGACCAATTCCCAGCCGCTCACGACCTCTCGTCGCTGCGCCTCCTCGGCTCAGTCGGCGAACCGATTAACCCCGAAGCATGGAACTGGTATCACCAAAAAATCGGCGGCGGCAAATGCCCGATCGTCGACACCTGGTGGCAAACCGAAACCGGCGCGATCATGATCACCCCCCTGCCCGGTGCCACCCCCTGCAAGCCCGGCACCGCAACCCTGCCCTTCTTCGGCATCGATGCCGCCATCCTCGACGATTCCGGCAAGGAGTGCAAAGCCGACCAAGACGGCCGCCTCGTGATCCGCAAACCATGGCCATCGATGATCCGCACGATCTATGGCGACAAGGACCGCTACAAAAAAACCTACTGGTCCGATTACGAAGGTCTCTACACCGCAGGCGACGGCGCTCGCCGCGACAAACAAGGAAACTTCTGGATCATCGGTCGCCTCGACGATGTGCTCAATGTTTCCGGCCACCGCCTCGGCACCGCAGAAATCGAAAGCGCCCTCGTCGCCCACCCTGCAGTGGCCGAAGCGGCAGTCGTCGGTCGCCCCGATGACATGAAAGGCCAGGCCGTCGCCGCTTTCGTGACACTCAAGGGCAAATATCAGGAATCCCCGGAACTACGCGAAGAACTCCGCAGTCATGTCGGCAAGGTCATTGGCGCCATCGCCAAACCCGACGACCTCCACTTCACTCCCGGCCTGCCCAAAACCCGCTCGGGCAAAATCATGCGCCGCCTGCTCAAGGAGCTCGTGACTACAGGCAAAGTTTCCGGTAATATCACCACACTCGAAGACTTCACCGTCATCGATGCGATTCAAAAGAAAATTTCCGAATAATCCATCCCACTGCACCGATGACCCCCACCCGTTACTTTTTTGCCAATGTCGCAAAAGCCTTCGGCTACATGCGAAGTTCCCAGCGCATGGGGGATGCGGCAAGGGAAATGCACCTGCTTCGCGACGCGGAAACCCACCTAGGCCTGACCATCTGGGACAACTGCAAGGATATCGAAAACCTTGCTTCCGAATACTGGAATCTTCGCAGGCTGAAGAAAGATTACGACATCCTCTTGGAGAAAATCCGCAATGCGGAAAGCAAACTCGAGACGGCACAATCTGAACGCATAAATATTCTGCAAATCACCCCGGAGACCAACGAGGAGATTCTCAATCAACGCAGCGAAAAGCTTAAGGAAATCGAAGAGCTTGCCGTAGAAAGGCACTGGATTATCACACGAGGCAGTGACATCCGGCGCATCCATGTGGGCCTTAAGATGAAACTCGAAGCCCTCAATCAGGAGTCTTCAAACCCGGAGGAACATGAAACGGAGATCCAATCGGTGAAGCAACGTCTGGAGGCTATCAAAAACGAATTCACCGAACTCAAAAACAAGCGCATCGAGATCGGCTTGGCAATCGAGCAGGGCGACAAGGCGATCGACGCGCTCGATGAGCAGCTCAAAAACCTCCGGCAGGATCGCAGACTCATAGCCTCCGACTCGTTTCAAGTCATTAGCGAATGCAACAAGGAACTTGCCGCGCTGTACTTCGAATCCGGCAACCTCGAGACGCAGATGCGCTCACTATATTCAGAAATCGGCCGATACGTCAGTCGTCATTACAAAAATGACACCCAGTGCGCCGCTGCCAGCGCTGCACACCGACCGCTCACCGACGTGATGCGCGAGCTTCGCCGCTCGATCGCCCTGAACCTTCGCCTCTCCGGCAGGGGCTGAGCAACAAAAGCCCCACGGATCATTCGTCGTTGATCTGTAAACGCCTTGGCTGACGCAAGGGGATAGTCTCCTCAATTTCACCGAGATCAAGACTGTCGAGCACATTGGTGGTGCGCCTCCTCAGCAAACTCTGGCTTTGATCTGAAACCACCGCACCCGGCACTTCAGTGTGATAAGGGTCTCCACCCAACAGCACCGCTGCCTTTGGCCGTAAGGGCACAGCATCCAATGCCGGGAGGTTGAGAATCGCATTTTCCGGCGAAACCATGTCGGCCCCCGCACCGGAATGCAGCGAGCAAAATGAAAATTTGTCGACCCCCGCGCGGAAGTATTCACTCACCGCCGTCGATTGCGATTTCACCACA
>JBIKIR010000035.1:0-21415 GCA_044361475.1 Luteolibacter sp.
GGCAAATCCACAACACTCGGCATCATCCTTGGCATGGTGATGGCGGATTCCGGCGAAGTCACAATCGATGGCATATCCGTATCCTCCCACCGTTCCCAAGCTCTCCGCAAGGTCGGCGCGATTTTCGAAGCTCCTGCCTTTTACGATTATCTCAGCGGCTGGGAAAACCTGCGCATTCTCATGGGTTACTCAGGCGAATTCGATGCTGCAGCCGCGCAGAAAACCGTTGAGGAAGTCGGCCTCACCCAACGAATCCACTCGAAGGTTCGGACCTACAGCCACGGCATGCGGCAAAGACTGGCCCTCGCACAAGCCTTGCTACCCGAACCGGATCTCCTCCTGCTCGATGAACCCACCGACGGGCTCGACCCGGAAGGCATCAAGTGGTTCCGCGAATTCATCCTCAATCTCCGCGACAGTCGCGGCATGACCGTGCTTTTCAACTCCCACTTGCTCGCCGAGGTGGAACTGATGTGCGACCGCGTCACCATTCTGCGCCAAGGAGAGCTGGTGTTCGAGGGAGCCATCGATGGGCTTCGTGAGGAAACCGACCGCTTCACAGCCGATCTGGATTGTTGGGAGAAGGCCATGCCCGTGATCCTCTCCAACGGCGGCAACATGGCCGCCCCGGGAATCATTCAGATCCCCCACGGCAGCGACCCTTCCATTCTGCTTTCCGCACTCGTTCAAGCAGGCATCAAGCTGCGTTCCTTCTCTCCCGTCCGCCGCTCGCTCGAAGACGTTTACATGGAGCTGCTCGAAGGAAAAAAAATGTGACCTCAACAACCACCATGCTATTCCTCCAACAACTTCGCGGCGAACTGCAAAAACTCTTAGCCCGCCCGCGCACCTGGATCGGCTACGGCGCCTTTCTGATCATGGAAGCGCTCATCCTCTTTGTTTACAAACTCGAGCGCAGCCAACAGCACATGCGCGGAATCATCGAGCGAAACGGCCTCGAATTCGGCAGTTACTACAGCTCGCTCACCATCACCTTCACCATCATGCTGCTGAGCATGTTCCTGCTCGGCTCGATTTACTTCGCGCTGGTGGCCGGTGATATCGTCGCCAAGGAAAACGAGGACGGCAACCTGCGCATGGTTTTTTCACGCCCCATCAGCCGCCTGCGCCTGCTGTTGGTAAAATACACGGCAGTCTCACTCTACACCTTCAGCTTTGTTTTTTTCGTCGGCATCACAGGCTATCTGATGGCGGTCGCCGCCGTCGGCTGGCAAGGCGGACTCTTCGTGATGGAGCCAAAAATGAAAGTCTTTGCCGCCTATCCCGAATGGTGGGAAGGCGCGTCGCGGCTCGCCCTTTCCGCCGCCGGCATCGGTCTGAGCATGATCACGCTCTCATCAATCGCCTTCATGTTTTCATGCCTCAAGATCAAGCCCGCCGCAGCGACCATCGTCACGCTCACAATCTTATTCGTCGACATGATCCTGCAAAACTTCCCCTTCTTCAAACCCTACGAAAGCTTCTTCATCACTTGGCGCATGGGCAACTGGATCTTCCTCATGGAGCAAAACATCCCATGGCCAAAACTCACAGAGTCCTACGCATTGCTGGGCGGACTCAACATCACGCTTTTTGTCATTGGCTGGACATCCTTCCAGTTGCGCGACTTCAAGACTTGAAATCGCTGCCGTAACAACACCAAACCCGAAGCTTGCTCACCAGTTGATGTTCTGACCGCGCGCGTCGATGTGCGTGAAGTTCCAATAACCACCCACACCACCGCGGAAGAGACCTTCATCGCGAAGCTGACGCGCCATGGCGGTGACCTTCGAAGCGCGCATCGGGAACTTCACATCCACCGCGATGTTTTGCTGGTGCCAGGAATGGGTCCTCGCACCACGGCAGCGGGCATTGTAATCGGGCGAACGGAAAGCGGAAATGATCTCCACTTCGGACACATTCATTTCCTGCGCGATGCGCTCGGCAACCCGCAAGGTGTAACCCATGCGGCGCCATGAAGCCTTCGGCGGAATGCTGTTCCACACGCCGCCCTTTTCCTTGGCATGGGCTTCGAGCACCTGGGCAGCATCAACGCGCTTGAGCTTGAGCGCGCTCAGATAACGGAAATATTCGCTGGCCTGCCTGCCATTGCGGACCAACCATTCTTCCGGCAGATCCGGCATCGACAGGCTACTGGCTTGGGCCTGTGCTGCGGGGGCGGCATTGCCGCGACTGGTCACGACGGAGACTTTCGGGGTGAGCGAAGAAGCCGAACCCAAAACCGAAGAACCCAACCACCCCAAGCCTGCCATGCCCACCCCACTCATCATGCTCCGGCGGCTCATGATGGTGAATCCAGTTTCCTCAGTCCTTTGCGTTTGGTCGTTTGTTGGGATCATCGTCTTGGTCGGAGCAGCCAGTCGGCCGCAGGTTAGCGTTTTGTATGCCGAAATTTGCCGGAAATCATCATTCCCATCAAATTTCGCCGCGAGGGAACCAGACGACGGATCTGGCACAAGGAAAAAAGACCCAAAATTTTCCTAACCCACCTAAACTGGGACATTTTGTCGCGATTCCGCATTGATTTATCGCTTATTCACGACTTATTCACATCGCCAAGCAGTGCATATGAACAACTCAAACCGAATCATCACGATCACGCCCAACCCGGCGATCGATCAGACGATCATTTTGCCATCACTGCAAACCGGCTCGGTCAACCGCGCCGAACACTGCCACCACCAAGCCGGCGGCAAGGGGGTGAATGTCTCGGCGCGCCTCGGCGAATTTGGAATCAGCACCACCGCCACCGGATTTCTGGGTGCGGAAAATCAAACGCACTTCACCACGCTGTTTTCGCAGTTCCCGATCCGCGACGCCTTCGTGCGCATCCCCGGCCGCACCCGCACCGGCATCAAGCTGGTCGAGAAAAATGGCGAAGTCACCACGGACATCAACCTCCCTGGCGTGGAGCTCAGCCCTCACGACATCGACGCGCTCCACAGCCATCTGCGCGGACTCGACATGCACGGATCGTGGTGCCTGATCGGTGGCAGTTTACCGCCAGGCTTCGGGCTCGATGATTTTGCCGCGCTGATCGACCTACTCAAATCCGCAGGCGCGCGGGTCGCGGTCGATGCCAGTGGCGATGCCCTGCGCGTTGCGATCGAGCGCAAGGTCGACCTCATCAAGCCCAACCAATACGAAATCGCCGAGTTCCTCGGCCGCGACATCCCCGACCTCGCAGCCGCCCAATCGGCCGCCCTCGAAGTCCAAGCAAAGGGCATCCCGCGCGTCATTCTTTCACTCGGCGAAGCGGGCGCCTTGTTCCTCGACCCCTGCGCCACCCTCATGGCCAAAGCACCGCCCATTTCCGTCGCCAGCACGGTCGGCGCCGGCGACGCCCTGCTCGCCGGCTACCTCGCAGGCATCAGCACCAAGCTCGACGCCACCGCGCGCGCCCAACTCGCGACGACCTTTGCCCGCTGCTCGCTCGCAAGCGTCGAACGCCAGCTCCCACCCAAGGCGGATGTCCTCGCCCGCATGGCGGAAATTGATGTAACCCCTGCAAATTCATGAAATCGCCGAAACTTTCGCGGTAATTCGATTGCGCGCCTCCGCCTCCGTGGCTAGCCTTTCACCAACCAACAATACCACCATGGGACCCATCGGAATGCCTGAAATGATCATGATTTTCATCGTGATCCTGTTGCTCTTCGGAGCCAAAAAACTCCCCGAGCTCGCACGCGGCATCGGCAAGAGCATGGGCGAATTCAAAAAAGCCCGCGATGATTTCGAACGCGAAATCACCCACGCCGAGACCGACGCCCGCACCAAGGACGCCCCCGGCAAGGAGCCTCGCGACTCCTAATCGCCATGCGTACTGACGCAAGGCAAGCCACCTACCCGAAATACTTCGGGATACTTTTCGGCTTTATCGCCGCGCTCATCCTCAGCGGCTGCGACCGCTCGGGCGCCGATTCGCACGACACCTCACGCAAATCGGCCGCATCAAAACATTGGCTCACCCAAGCCGATGCCAATGAGCCAGCCGAAACTACCCGGCCAAGTAGCAACCCAAATGCCGGCAAGCTGCGCTTCATTGCCTACAATGTCGAAAATTGGCTGACCATGGATCGCATCATCGACCGCCGCGAAGTCGCCAACCAACCAAAGCCCGATTCGGAAAAATCCGCTGTCCTGCGCATCCTGCTCAAAAACAACCCGGATGTCATCGGCCTCTGTGAAATCGGCACCAAAGCCGACCTCGCGGAAATCCAGCAAGCCCTCAAGTCCGCCGGACTCGATCTACCCCACTCGCATTTCACCGGCGGCTCCGACACGGTGCGCCACCTCGGGCTGCTCTCGCGATTTCCCATCACCTCGACCAGCTCTCCCACGCAAACCCAATACACCCTCGAAGGCCGCAGCTTCGCCATCAACCGCGGCATCCTCGACGCCACCATCAAGGCTCGAGGAAAAGAATACCGCTTCGTCGGCGTGCACCTGAAATCGAAACGCTCCGTCGATGGCGGAGATCAGGCAAAAATGCGCCTGCAGGAAGCCCACCTCCTTCGCCGCCACATCGACAAAATCCTCGGCCCCAACCCCGATGCCAATCTCATCGTGTACGGCGACTTCAACGACACCTACCGCAGCAACACACTCCGCGCCGTAACGGGATCCGCCGCCAAAAATTTGCGCATCACACCAATCTATCTCAAAGACTCGCAAGGCGAAGCATGGACCCATCATTGGTCGGGTGAAGATGTCTACTCGCGCATCGATTTCGTCATGACCTCGGCCGCATTGCGCCGCGATGTCGACTTCAGGGAGTCGCACATTATCGACGATAATCTTTGGAGCAAAGCCTCCGACCACCGCCCGATGCTCGCGGTCTTCCGCTGAAGAAAATCAAATTTTCGCCAGCACTTCGTCGAAGACGCCCAGTGTATCATCCAGATCGGCCTCGGTATGCGCGAGGCTCAAAAATCCGGTCTCATACGGACTTGGCGCGAGATAGATCCCTTTCTCAAGGCAGCCCCAGAAGAACTTTTTGAACAAGCCGAGATCCTGTTTCATCACATCAGAGACATTGACGATTTCACGGTCGGTGAAGAACAAACAGAACATCGAACCCACTCGATGAATGCGGTGCGCGATGCCCCTCGCCTCCATCACGCCGCGCAGACCATTCTCGAAATGCGCGCCAAGTTCTTCAAGCCGCGCAAAGCCCGATGGCTTTTCCAACTCACGCAACTGCGCAAGCCCGGCCGCCATCGCCAGTGGATTTCCGGAAAGCGTGCCGGCTTGGTACACCGGCCCGAGCGGCGCAAGAAAATCCATCACATCGGCACGACCGCCAAAAGCCCCCACCGGCAAACCACCACCAATCACTTTGCCGAAACAACTAAGATCCGGCACAATCCCCTCAATCCCCTGCACGCCGGCTTTACCCAATCGGAAGCCGGTCATGACCTCGTCGAAGATCAACAAGGCACCAAATTTTTTGGTGATCGATGAAAGCAGCTGCAAATACCCGGCGCGCGGCAAAACCAATCCGGCATTCGCCGGATACGACTCGACGATGATCGCCGCGATGTCCTCACCACACGCGGTGAAAATTTTCTCAAGCGCCTCGGGATCATTGTACGGCAACACCAAGGTGTTCGATGCCACCGCGCGCGGCACGCCCGCCGAATCGGGCTCCCCATGCGTCAAAGCACCCGAACCCGCCGCCACCAACAACGAGTCGCTGTGGCCATGATAACAGCCGTCGAATTTCACGATCAAATCCCGCCCGGTGAAACCGCGCGCCAAGCGAATCGCCGACATGGTCGCCTCGGTGCCGGAGTTGCACATCCGCACCTTTTCCACCGATGGCACCCACTCGCAAACCTTGCGCGCCATCTCGACTTCGAAGGGATTCGGAATGCCAAATGAAATCCCGCTCTTGGCGACCTCATGAATCGTGTTGGTGATCACCACCGGCGCATGACCCAAAATATTCGGCCCCCACGAACCGATGTAGTCAATGTAGCTCTTGCCATCGATGTCCTCAATCCGACTGCCCGCCGCACGACGCACAAAAAACGGCTCACCCCCGACATTACGGAACGCCCTCACCGGGGAATTCACCCCACCCGGCGTATAACGCTTGGCCATTTCGAACATCTTCTCGGAAAGCGGACCCACAGAATGCATGCGCCGACTTTGCTACAGACCCCGCCCGCGTCCAACACCGAATCACCCAATGAAAAAGATTCAGTTTCCAAAAATTCAGGTTAACTTGCCACCCATGAGACCGGCATTCGCCATTCTCTTTACTTGCGCGCTTGCTCTCCCGCTCGCCGCCGAGGTGAAACGTGCCCCACGCAAGTCGCTGCTCGATTCGGAACCCGGTGTGGTCTACCTCGAACAGGCATCGGTCAAACCGCTCGAACTCAAGGTCATCCGCGAAGCACCGGTGTTTTCCGACAAGGAAGGCAAACACCAGCTCGGCACCCTCGTCGCCAACCAAACCGCCCGCATCGAAGCGATCACCGACAAGGTCTACCGCGTCCGCGGCATGGGACGCCGCGAAGGCATCGCCGGATGGGTCGCACCCTGGGCATTCTCGCCAAATGACCCGGAATTCACCGCCAAACTCAAACAATTCTACGACCGCCAAATCCAAGTCCAAGAACTCATCGCCGCCAACCAAATCGCCTGCGGCATGACGATGGAGGAAATCTCCCGCGTCCTCGGCAAACCCACCAAAACCAGCAGCCGCAAAACCGAAGCCGGCGAAACAGCCACCTGGGAATATGTCCGCTACGACGAGGTCAAACACTATATCACACGGGTCGACCCCACCACCGGCACGCCTTATCGTCAGCTCTCACACATCACGCAGGAGGAAAAAAGCCGCATCAATGTGGATTTCGAAAATCAAATCGCCACCGCGATCGAGGAAAGCAAGGATCACTCCAAGAAAAGCCCGCGCATCATCCTGCCACCATTGATCCCATGGTGACCCCCAGCAAAAAACACCTCACCAGAGGGCTTGCCTAAGGACGGCAAAACTTCCTAGTCTAACACATTCGCGGCATCCCCGCATCGCCATCCCAACACATTCTATGATCCGATCATTCGCTCTACCATCCGCCATGCTGCTGCTGTCACTCGCCAGCGCGCGCAGCCAGGACGCCGACCCCAACAAGGCCTCTCTCGAAGCACTCGCCGCCAACGCGCAGGCCTACGTCAACGCCCACAACGAAGGCAACGCCGAGGCGATCGCCAAACTCTTCATCCCCGAAGGCGAAATCATTCTCAGCTCCGGCGAAATCGTCTCCGGCCGCGCCGAAATCCAGCAATTCTACACCGACCTCTTCTCCGGCGAAAAACGCCCGCGCGCAGCCCTCGAGGCAGGCTCAGTGCGCTTCGTCACTCCCAAACTCGCCATCGAGGACGGCACCCTCCATGTCACACGCCCGACCGGCGAAGTGATCTCCCACCACTACACCTCGACCCAAATGCAACAGGACGACGGCTCGTGGCTCACCGCCAGCATCCGCGACGAAATCGAGGACATCGCACCCGCCAGCGAAAAACTCCTGCCACTCGAGTGGATGGTCGGCGACTGGATCATCGAGAAAAACGGCCTGCGCACTTTCCTCACTTTCAAATGGAGTGACGACGGACCCTTCATCGATGGCAAAGCGGTCACCGAAATGGCTGGCGAGGAAAACACCAGCAGCACCTACCGCATCGGTTGGAACAACAACCGCAAGAACTACATCTCATGGGCCTTCGACTCGTTCGGCGGCCACATGATCTCGCAATGGACGAAAAACAACAGCGGCTGGTTGCTGCGCACCTCCGGCGTCACCGCCGATGGCGAAGTGAACCACTCAACCCAAACGATCGAACCCGATCCTTCCCTCCAACACTACACCTGGTCCACACGCGATCAAACCATCGGCGGCAACTCATTGCCCGATGGGTCAGTGCGAGTCGTGAAACGGCCACCCGATGCCGACGAAACCACCGAGGCCAAACCATCCGATAAATAATTTCCACACAATCCGATCATGAAATCCATCACCAGTTTCCTGTTTGTCCCAGCCTGCATCCTCACGCTCATGACGGGCCTCACGGCCCGCGATTTCGATCGCGGCGATCGCGGCAATCGCGGTCAACGCCCGAATGTCCACCCGCAACAGCACTCAAAACGCAACCCCATCACGCAGTCCAAAATCGATGCGCCATCACGCCGCCCGCAAGCACGCCCCGAGCTGAACCAAATCCAACGCCCAAGCCAAAGACCCGCTCCGCAAATCCAGCGCCCCACCACCCGCCCGGCACCCAGCGAAGTCCAACAGCTCAACCGCCCGCAAAATCGCCCGGCGCCTCAAATCCAACAACGCCCGGAAACCCGCCCAGTCCAACGACCCGAGACCCGACCCAACATCGCCAACCGCCCGGCACCCGGCACCTTGAACCGTCCGGAAAATTTCCAACGCCCGGAAAATTTCCAGCGTCCGCAAGTCCGCCCCGAAGCACTGCCCGGACAAGTCACCTACCCGCGCCCGCAAAAACCGCAGACGCTCCCCGGCATCGCCACCAAGCCAGCCCCACAACGGCCCGTCACTCGACCCGGCATCAACTCGCGCCCGGTCCAACGCCCGCAACTGAACTACGCAACAAACACCGGCACCAACCTGCGCCCCACCACCAAACCATGGTGGGACAACAACCGCCCAATCAACCGCCCCGGCTACAACCAGACCAACAACCAAATCCAGATCAACAACAACTTCCAAAACAACGTCAACTGGTCAACCGACCGCCGTTACTGGGGCTACAACCCATGGTGGAACCGCCCGACCGTGCGCCCATGGTACGGCGGATCATGGAACTGCGGATGGAGCAGCAGCTATTACCATCGCCGACCCTACTTCTCCTACTACGGCGGCTATCGCCCATGGCCCGGCTATGTGGTGGTCGAGCAAAACAATGTCGCCAACGCCATCGGTTGGGGCCTCGTCGGATGGAGCCTCGGAAAACTGATCTACGATTGCGGCTATCAAAGCTATCGCAACCCCTACCCAGTCCAACCGATCACCGTGGTGGATCGCCAAGTCGTGACCTATCAGGAACCGATCACTGTGGTCGCCGCGAAAACCGCACCGAAGGCGGATGATGAAACGGCACGGATCACCCAAAAATCCGAATCACTCATCGCCGAATCGCAAGCGGCCTTCAAGCAAGGCAATTACCTCGTCGCCCTCGAATCGGCCAACAAAGCGATCGCCGAAGCTCCCGGCGATGGCGCGCTCCACGAATACCGCGCGCTTATCCTCTTCACCCTCGGCAAATTCTCGGAAGCCGCCGGCGTGCTCAACCCGGTCCTCGCAGGCGGACCCGGCTGGGACTGGTCGACGATGATCGCCCTCTACAACACGCAGGAAACTTACATGAGCCAACTCGATGCGCTCAAGAACTACAGCAAGGGCAAACCCAACGCCGCCGACGCCCATTTCCTGCTCGGCTACCACCACATGGTCTGCGGCCACCTCGAGGAAGCCGCCGAGGAATTTGAAGCGGCCGCCAAACTCCAACCCGCCGACTCGGTCTCGGCTCAACTGCGCGACCTCACAAAGGCCTCCTCGCAGAGCGGCAGCGACGAACCCACTGAGCCCGATTCGGAAAAAGAAGCCGCCCCGCAAACCGCCCTCCCGCTCGAAAAACTCAGCGGCGCATGGGTCTCCGACAAAGGCGAGGCAGGCACGGTCTTGCTGGTCTTCAAGGACGATGGAAAATTCATTTGGTCCTTCAAAAAAGGCGACCAAAACAACGAATTCAGCGGCGACTTCAGCATGAACGACAACGGCCTCCTGGTCCTAGACGCAAAGGAAAGCCAAATGACCGCCACCGTTTCACAGCCCAAGGATAACGAACTGAAGTTCGTGCTCGCCGGCGGCCCACCCGGCGACCCGGGTCTCACTTTCACGCGGAAATAACCCCTCCGCGAGGAAACCAAAACACACACATAACGAACCCATACACACACCCCACATGAAAAAATACATCGCTGAATTCATTGGCACCTTCTGGCTCGTCTTCGCGGGCTGCGGCAGCGCCATCTTCGCCGCCGCATTCCCCGATGTCGGCATCGGCCTCGCCGGCGTTTCACTCGCCTTCGGCCTCACCGTGCTGACCATGGCCTTCGCCATCGGCCACATCTCGGGCTGCCACCTCAACCCAGCGGTCTCGATCGGCCTCTGGATCGGCGGACGCTTCAATGCCAAGGACCTCGTCCCCTACATCATCGCCCAAGTCGCAGGCGGCATCGCCGCAGGTGGCGCGCTGTATCTGATCGCGAGCGGCAAGGAAGGCTTCAGCCTCACCAACGGCTTTGCATCAAACGGCTTTGGCGCCCACTCGCCCGACAAGTACTCGATGGTCGCCTGCCTCATCACCGAAGTCCTCACCACCGCGTTCTTCCTCGTGATCATCCTCGGAGCCACCGCCAAGCGCGCTCCGCAAGGCTTCGCGCCAATCGCCATTGGCCTCGCCCTCACGCTCATCCACCTGGTCACGATCCCGATCTCCAACTGCTCGGTCAACCCCGCTCGCAGCACCGGCGTCGCGGTCTTCGTCGGCGACTGGGCTGTCTCACAACTCTGGCTGTTCTGGGCCGCACCAATCGCCGGTGCCATCATCGGCGCACTCGTTCATCGCTCGATCGATGACAACGCGGCAGCCTGATTTGTAAAATCAAATACATAGAAAAACAAAGCCCGCATGGTGATGCCATGCGGGCTTTGTTTGTCGCGGTGTTTGCTTACGCGAGATCGAAACGATCGAGGTTCATGACTTTGTTCCATGCGGCCACGAAGTCCTTTACGAACTTCTCACCGCCATCGGAACATCCATAAACCTCGGCCAAAGCGCGAAGCTGCGAGTTGGATCCGAAAACAAGGTCGGCGCGCGTGCCAAGCCACTTGAGCTCGCCCGATTTCCGGTCGCGTCCTTCAAACACATCCTCGTCCTTCGAGATCGGCTTCCACTCGGTGGCCATGTCGAGAAGGTTCACAAAGAAGTCGTTGCTCAGAACTTCCGAACGCTTGGTGAAGACACCGTTTTGCGATTGACCGGAGTTGGCATTCAAGACGCGCAGACCACCGACAAGCACGGTCATTTCCGGAGCGGTGAGCGTGAGCAACTGCGCCCTGTCGACCAACAACTCTTCGGTCGAGACGGAGAATTTCGCCCGCTGGTAATTGCGGAATCCATCGGCTGCCGGCTCAAGCACCGCAAACGATTCGACATCGGTCTGCTCCTGCGATGCATCCATGCGACCGGGAGTGAAGGGCACCTTGATTTCAACACCAGCATTCTTCGCGGCCTGCTCGACTCCGGCGCATCCGGCCAAAACAATGAGATCAGCCAGCGAAACTTTTTTGCCGCCGCTCTGCGCGCTGTTGAACGATGCCTGAATGCCCTCAAGGGCCTTGAGCACCTTGGCCAAGCGGGCAGGATCATTGACCGCCCAATCTTTTTGCGGAGCCAAACGGATGCGGGCACCATTCGCACCACCGCGCTTGTCGGATCCGCGGAAGGTCGAGGCCGATGCCCAGGCGGTACCGACAAGTTCGGAAACCTTGAGCCCGGAAGCCAAAACCTGCGCCTTGAGAGCGGCAATGTCGGCATCGTCGATCAAGGGGTGATCCACCGCCGGAATGGGATCCTGCCAAATCAATTCTTCCTTCGGCACATCTGCGCCGAGGTAACGCGCACGCGGGCCCATGTCGCGATGGGTCAGCTTGAACCATGCGCGCGCAAAAGCGTCGGCAAACTCCGCAGGGTTCTCGAGAAAACGACGCGAAATTTTTTCGTACGCCGGATCAAAGCGCAGCGCGAGGTCGGTGGTCAGCATGGTCGGCACCAATCGCTTCGACGAATCATGCGCATGCGGGATGCTCGCCTCGGCGCCCTTGGCCACCCACTGGTGCGCACCGGCCGGGCTCTTGCTCAACTCCCATTCGTATTTGAAGAGGTTCTCAAAGTAATAATTGCTCCACTGCGTCGGCGTCTGCGTCCATGTGACTTCAAGTCCGCTGGTGATGGTGTCGCCACCCTTGCCGCTGCCAAAGCTGCTCTTCCAACCAAAACCCTGCTCTTCGATCGGCGATGCTTCGGGATCGGGCCCAACATGCTTGGCATCGCCAGCACCGTGCGTCTTGCCAAAGGTGTGACCACCAGCAATGAGCGCGACGGTCTCCTCGTCATTCATCGCCATGCGCGCGAAGGTCTCACGAATGTCACGCGCCGAGGCGAGTGGATCAGGATTGCCATTGGGGCCTTCGGGATTGACATAAATCAAGCCCATCTGCACGGCAGCAAGCGGGTTTTCCAAATCGCGGTCGCCGGAATAACGCTTGTCGGCGAGCCATTCCTTTTCCATGCCCCAATAGATATCCTCCTCCGGCTCCCAAATGTCGGCACGACCGCCGCCGAAACCGAAGGACTTGAAACCCATCGAATCCAACGCGACATTGCCCGCCAAAATCATCAGGTCGGCCCACGAAATTTTGCGGCCGTATTTTTTCTTGATCGGCCACAGCAAGCGACGCGCCTTATCGAGGTTGCCGTTGTCCGGCCAACTGTTGAGCGGCGCAAATCGCTGACTCCCATTGCCCGCGCCGCCACGGCCATCACCGGTGCGATAAGTGCCCGCGCTGTGCCACGCCATGCGGATGAAGAAAGGCCCGTAGTGTCCGAAGTCCGCCGGCCACCACTCCTGCGAGTCGGTCATCAAAGCATGCAGATCCTTCTTCACCGCCTCTAGATCGAGGCTCTTGAACTCGGCGGCGTAATCAAAACATTCGCCCATCGGGTCGGACTTGGCGGTGTGCTGATGAAGAATGCGCAGGTTGAGCTGATTGGGCCACCAATCGCGGTTTGAGGTGCCGGCCGAGGAGGCCTGACCTCCGGAAACTTGGCCGTGATTGAACGGGCATTTGGATTCGTTGGACATGATGTGTGGGGGTTGGATTGGTTGTTGGAGAAAAATAGCCGGAATCCCGGCGATGTGAATTGGGAAAATGACCTGAATTTGCTGGTGTTCAACCGATCTTTTCAGCGCCGAAGTACGGCACCAACGCGGCGGGAATGCGCACCGATCCATCAGGCTGCTGGTACTGCTCGAGCAAGGCCACATAGAGACGCGGCAACGCGGTGCCCGAGCCATTGAGCGTGTGCGGAAAACGGTTTTTCCCCTCCTCGTCCTTGAAGCGCAGCTTCATCCGGCGCGCCTGGTAATCGGTGAAGCACGAGCAACTCGAGACTTCCAAGTACTTGCCATGACCCGGTGCCCAGACCTCGATGTCGTAAGTCTTGGCCGATGAAAAACCGATGTCACCCGAGCACAACTCGATGACGCGATAATGCAAACCTAGCTTTTGCAGGATCGACTCGGCATGACCAGTGAGCTGTTCCAACACCTCAAAGCCCTTGTCGGGATGCACGATTTGTACGAGCTCGACCTTGTCGAATTGGTGCATGCGGATGATGCCTTTGTTGTCGCGCCCGGCGGATCCTGCCTCGCGTCGGAAACACGGGGTGTAGGCCACCATTTTCACCGGCAGGTCCGACTCGGCGAGAATCATGTCGCGATAAAGATTGGTCACCGGCACCTCGGCGGTCGGCGCGAGAAACACGCGATTGATTCCATCCTCGCCCGGATCCGTGCCGTACATGTCATCCTCAAACTTTGGCAACTGCCCGGTGCCCTCCATGCACTCGCGCTTCACCAAGTGCGGTACATTCACTTCCTCGTATCCATTCGCACTCTGCGTATCCAAGAGGAAGTTGATCAATGCCCGCTCAAGGCGCGCACCAAGCCCGCGATACACCACAAAGCCGGAACCCGCGACGCGCGTGCCGTCATCCCAATTGATCAAGCCATGCCGCATTGCGATTTCGACATGATCTTTCGCCTCGGCGATCGCCGGTTTTTCTCCCCACTCACGCACCACCGGATTGGCCGATTCGTCACTGCCCACCGGGCAGGCGTCATGCGTCAGGTTGGGAATGTTGAGCAAAAGGTCAGCCTGCTCGGCCGCAGCATCTTCGGCGACGACATCGAGCGCGACGATCTGCTCATTGATCCCGCGCACCTCGGCCTCGATCGCGCTGGTGTCCTCACCCTTGCCCTTGAGCATCCCGATCTGCTTGGAGATGGTCTTGCGCGAATTTTGCAGCTGCTGCTTTTCGGTCTCGGCCTTGCGGCGCTTCTCATCGCAGGCAAGCACCGCGTCGACGAGCTTCCAATGATCGCCACCGCGAAGCTTGAGGCGTTCCTGGATGGCGGGGGCGTTTTCGCGGATGACGCGGATATCGAGCATGGCGCGCCGACTTTCATGGCCATTGGGGTCCGGAATCAACGCGAATTTTCGCCGAATGCCAGATGCCATCAACATGCCGATACCGACCACGGCACCACACGCCGCAAATTTTGCCTTGGATGGCCCGCTATCCGCACCCTACACTCGCCCAACATCCCGACCGATTCATGGCCAAAAAAGAATTCACCATCCTCAACAAGCTCGGCATCCATGCCCGCCCCGCAGCGCAGTTCGTGAAGATGGCAAATCGCTTTCAAGCCGACATCTTTGTCGAAAAAGACGGCGAGGAAGTGGACGGCAAAAGCATCATGGGCCTGATGATGCTCGCCGCCGGCCACGGCTCGGTCATCACGGTCAGCGCCGATGGTGCCGATGCCGATGAGGCGCTCGCCGCGCTCGAAGATCTGATATCCCGCAAGTTCGAAGAGGACTGAGCCGCGGCTTAATTGCCAACTCAATGCTGGTGTTTGTCACCGCACCCGCAACCGCCGCCGCATCCCGGCCCACCGCCACCCTTGCGCGCAAGACGCACGAGGAAAACCAACGCCGTGACGGCCACGATGCCCGCCGCTGTGTATGTTTGCCAGTCCATGTCAGAATCCAATCAAACGGCCGAATTGATAGACCGTCAATGAAGCAAGATACGCAAAGGCCGACATGAAAACAAACTGCCCAACCGCCCATTTCCACGAACCCGCTTCTTTCGCCACGACCACCGATGTCGGCAAACATTGGAGCGCGTAAATGTAAAAAATCAGCAGCGAAATCATCGCCAAGGGCGTGAACAATGGCCTGCCATCCGGCCATTTCGCTTCGGCCAAGCGCTCACGCAATGTGGCGCGCGCTTCTTCCTCGCTGCACTCGCCCTCATCAACACGGAACATGACGGCCATCGAGGAGTTGAAAACTTCGCGCGCCGCAAACGAAGTCAAAATCGCCGTGCCAACCCGGCCGTCAAAACCCAGCGGCTCGACCACCGGCTCGATGAAGGCACCCATCCGCCCCATCGCACTGTGCGCCAGCGCATCGACATCATCGCCCTCGCTCTTGGGATAAGTCCCCAGAGCCCACAATAAAATCGAAAGTCCAAGAATCAGCGTGCCGGCTTTGGCAACGAAAGCACCGCCACGCTCGATGACATGGCGGAAAATGTATGACCACTGCGGCATCCGGTACGGCGGCAACTCGAGAATGAAATTTGATCCCCCGGTTTCCGGCCCAAGTTTGTTTCTCAACAAACGCGCCACAACAAAGGCCGCCAAAGTCCCCACGACATAAATCGCAAACAACACCAAGGCCTGCTTCCACGACCCCTCGGCCTCGCCCATCAACAAAGGCACGATCAGGAAGTACACGGGCAAACGCGCCGAACAACTCATCCACGGCGCGACAAAAATCGTCACCAATCGCTCCTTCGCGGAATCAATCGTGCGCGTTGCCATCACCCCGGGAATCGCACAGGCATACGCACTGAACAATGGCAAGAAGGCCTTGCCGCTCAGGCCCGCCTTGGCCATCAGGCCATCCATCAAATACGCAGCACGCGCCATGTAACCGGAGCTCTCCATCAGCCCGATGAAGAAAAACAACAACACGATCTGTGGCAAAAACACCACCACGCCACCGACACCACCCAGCACGCCATCGATCAACAAGGATCGAAGGTCACCCTCCGCCACCACCGATTCAATCCAACCTGCCACCAAACCCTGCAGGGACTCAATCCACCCCATCGGGATCCCCGCAAATGAAAAGATCGCCCAAAAAACCGCGAACATTAACAAAGCGAAAACCACCCAGCCCCACACACGGTGCAAAGCCAATGCATCAATCCGATCCGAGAGGGTTTGCTGATGCTCCCCCGGCCGCCGCGCCGCCAATTCGCATAGCCTGCGAATGAACGCACCATGCGCCTCCTCGCCGCCATCGCGGTCCCAAGAAATTTCCGGCACCGCCGGCAATGGCACCCGCAGCGCCTGCTTCAACTCGACGATCCCCTTGCGCGCGTTCGCCTGCATCGCAACCACCGGCACGCCCAATTCCTCGGAAAGTTTCGCCACATCCAAACGCAAGCCAGCCTTCTCGGCGACATCGACCATGTTCAACGCGACAACCACCGGCAACCCCAACTCGATCACCTGCATCGCCAAGCGCAAATGCCGCTCAAGGTTCGAGGCATCCACCACACACACCACTAGATCCGGCTTGCCCATTCCCGGCAACTCACCACGCAAGGCATCCACCGCAATCCGCTGATCCGGCGCAGTCGATTGCAACGAATAACAACCGGGCAAATCCACCACCTGCATCTTCCTCCCGTGGGGCGTGAAAAATTCGCCCGACTTCATATCGACGGTCACACCCGCGAAATTTCCAACCCTTTGGTTCGAGCCGGTCAGCGCATTGAAAACCGTCGTCTTTCCAGCGTTGGGATTCCCCACCAGCGCCACCACCGACACAGCCTCGGGTTCCTCATTCATGCCGATCAAAAAATCAACGGCTTGGTGCCACTACCACCTGATCGGCAAGCTCGCGACTGATCGCCATGCGCGTGCCACACACCGAGCAGATCAAATTGCGCCCGCCGGCAAGTTTCCTCACCTGCAGTTGCTCGCAAAAACCCAAATCCCGCAGCTGCTGGCAACCCGGGCCATTCAGCACACGGATCGTCACATCACAGCCCACCTCGACCTGATTCAAGGTCAGGGCGCTGTCAATTTCCAGTTCGGCGGCAAGTCCGGCAGGCATCTGCAAGGAATCTGCTCTAATTGAGAATGATTTGCAACAACAAAAAGCTCAGAATCAGGCAAAAAATCTACAAAAATCACCCCCTAAGCCCCCTCCACGAGCCTTTCGGCCAACCTTTCCGGCAATCCCGCGGCGAGGATCTTTTCCTGGGCCTTAGCTATGTCGTACTCGACACGCCGGAAAACGACAAGATGGAGGGCGGGATCATAGATCGCGTAACAGGCCCGCCAGTCGCCATCGCGAGGCTGTCCGACCGATCCGGCATTGATGAAATACTTCATGCCCGGCTCGATGGTCACCGTATCCGCCGGGACCGTGGCGATCTGCGCCGATTTGACGAACACCTTGGGCTTGTGCGTGTGGCCGTTGAAACAAACCTGCGTGTACTGAAAGGGGAAATTTGCCATCGCATCGTAGGTGTTGAACACATACCCCCAGTTTGCAGGCTGATCGAGCGTGCTGTGCACGACCGTGAAATCCTCGATCTGGCGCACCATGCGCAATTTTCTCAACCACTGCTTTTGCTCATCATCGAGCTGTTGGCGCGTCCATTCCATCGCTGCGGCTGCTACAGGGCTCAGCGTTTCAAGCGAGCGGTTGTTTGAGGCATCGTCATCATGATTGCCCTTCACCACTGGGCAACCCATCGCACGCACTTTATCCAGACAGGCCACCGGATCGGCGTTGTAGCCGACAATGTCACCAAGGCACACATGATGGGTCACCCCCTGCCCGGCGGCATCCGCGAGCACGGCCTCCAACGCCTCGAGGTTGGCGTGAATGTCACCGAAAAGAGCAAAACGCATGGAATAAAGACCTTTGGGGCACAACAAAATGCCGCGCAAGGCCCGACTGTCGAGCCCAAAGCGCATATGCTGTAAGCGAACACTTGCATCGTTCAGGCCGGATGCCTAATTTCCGCGCGCCATGCCGACCACCGCCATACTCGCCCTCGAAGACGGTCGCTTTTTTCACGGAACCTCCTTCGGGTCCACCGGAACCACCACCGGGGAAATTTGTTTCAATACCTCCATGACCGGATACCAGGAGGTGATTACCGATCCATCCTATCGCGGACAGATTGTGAGCATGACCTACCCGCAAATCGGCAACTACGGCATCAACCCCGAAGACGCGGAATCCAGCCAACCACACATCCGCGCCTTCGTGATCGGCGAACTTTGCCGCATCCCGTCGAACTGGCGCTCGACCCAATCGCTCGACGCCTACCTCGCATCCCATGGTGTGCTCGGCATCGAAGGCATCGACACCCGCGCCCTCACCAAACACCTCCGCTCGCTCGGCGCCATGCGCGCCTGCGTGACGACCGAACTCAATGCCGATCAAGCCATCGAAGCCGCACGCAACGCACCGTCGATGAAGGGCATGGATTATGTGAAGGAAGTTTCAACGCCCAACTCCTACCTCTGGAGCGATGAATCCCGCCGCTGGATTCTGCCGAATGTCTCCACCAACCAACCCGGCCCATACGAGGAGCTGCCGCCGGTCAAACACCGCATCGTCGCATACGACTTCGGCATCAAATTCAACATCCTGCGCAGCTTGCGCCAATCGGGCTTCGAAGTCGAAGTGGTGAACTCCACCACCAGCGCCGCCGAAGTCCTCGCCAAAAATCCCGACGGCATCTTTCTCTCCAACGGCCCCGGCGACCCAGCCGCGCTCGGCTATATCCACAGCGAACTCCGCCAACTCATCGGCAAAAAACCGATCTTCGGCATCTGCCTCGGCAACCAGCTCCTCGCGCACGCCTACGGCGGCAGCACCTTCAAACTGAAGTTCGGCCACCGCGGCGGCAACCAACCGGTCAAGGACCTCCGCACCGGACAAATTTCCATCACTTCGCAAAACCACGGCTTCGCAGTCGACCCCGATTCGCTCCCGCCCGAAATCGAAGTCACCCACATCAACCTCAACGACCAAACGGTCGAAGGCATGCGCCACAAAACCCACCCGGTCTTCAGCGTCCAATACCACCCCGAAGCCGCCCCCGGCCCCAACGACGCCTCCTATCTCTTCGAGGAATTCTCGCGACTGATTGAAACGTCGAAATGACCAATCCCTGACGCAAACCTCAGCGTTCATTCGCGTTCATTCGCGGTAAAAATCATCAACTTCAGACCACATTTCATGAATACCATCATCACCGGCCTCCAATGGGGCGACGAAGGCAAAGGCAAGATCGTCGATTACCTCACCGAATCCGCCGATGTGGTGATCCGCGGCCAAGGCGGTAACAACGCCGGCCACACAGTGATCGCCAACGGCACAAAGTATGTTCTCCACCTGCTGCCCTCGGGCATTCTTTGGGATTCGAAAATCAATGTGATTAGCAACGGCGTGGTGATCGACCCAATTGGCCTCGTCAGCGAAATCGAACGCATCGAGTCACAAGGGATTTCGATCACGCCCGAGAAACTTCTCATCTCCGACCGCGCTCATGTGGTGATGCCCTTTCACAAGGAACTCGACGCCGCACGCGAGGCCTCGCTCGGCGATCGCAAAATCGGCACCACCAAACGCGGCATTGGTCCGGCCTACGCCGACAAGATCAACCGCTGCGGCCTGCGCATGGCCGACCTCTTCGATCGCGCTTTTGCCGAAGCGCAAATCACCCACCGCGTCACCGAAGCAAACGAAATCCTCAAGCGCTACGACCTTGAAACTTTCGATGCCGCCAAGGTGATCGATGAAGTCTACACCGCCTTCGCTCGCCTCAGCCCGCATGTCACTAACACCATCCCGGCCCTCCACGCCGCATGGAAGTCGGGCAAAAAACTTCTCTTCGAAGGAGCGCAAGGCACCTTGCTCGACATCGACTTCGGCACCTACCCCTTCGTCACTTCATCCAACACCACCGCCGGCGGATCCTGCACTGGCTCGGGCCTGCCACCGACAGCAATCGATGCGGTCATCGGCGTCTGCAAGGCCTACACCACACGCGTTGGTTCCGGCCCATTTCCCACCGGCGACGAAGGGCTTTCAAATTACCTCCACGATCTCGGTCGCGAGTTTGGTGCCACCACCGGGCGCCCACGCGGTTGCGGCTGGCTCGACACGGTCCTGCTGCGCTTTGCCTGCATGGTCAACGGAGTCACCGGGCTCGCCGTCACCAATGTCGATGGACTCGACGCCTACGACACTCTGCAAATTTGCATCGGCTACCTCGTCGATGGCACCACTCACACGCTGCCCCCCGCCGATCGTTCGGCATGGGATCGCGCCACTCCGATCTACGAAAGCATGCCCGGATGGAAATGCGACACCACCGCATGCAAGGACTTCGCCAGCCTTCCAGAGCATGCCAAAGCCTACCTCGCACGCCTCTCCGAATTGTGCGACGCCCCCATCACATTCGTCGGCGTTGGACCTGATCGCACGCAGACGCTGGTGGCAAACTGACAAAACCCAAAGCCAGCGATGCCAGCATCCGCCGACATTCCGCGTCACATCGCCATCATCATGGATGGCAACGGCCGCTGGGCCGCTGAACGCGGACTGCCTAGACGCGAAGGCCACCGCGCCGGCGCGGAATCCGTTCGCGAAATCTCCGATGCCTGCATCGAACTCGGCGTCGAGTTTCTCACTCTCTACGCATTCTCATCGGAAAACTGGAACCGACCCGCTCACGAGGTGCACGCATTGATGGGACTCCTCGATCGCTTCCTTGTCGAAAAAGCCAAAGACCTGCGCAAAAAAAACATCCGCCTTCTCGCCATCGGCCAAATTGAACGGCTGCCGGAAAAAACCCGCAACCTGCTCGTATCGATCATCGCCGAGACCGCCAACAATAGCGCTCTCACCCTCGTGCTCGCCCTTTCCTACGGCGCACGCGAGGAAATCACCGCTGCCGCACGCTCACTCGCCGCCGATGCCGTCGCCGGAAAAATCCAAGCCGCCGATATCGACGCGCAACTTTTCGCCTCTCGCCTCGATACCGCCGGCATGCCCGACCCCGACCTGCTCGTTCGCACCTCCGGCGAAATGCGCATTTCGAATTTCCTGCTGTGGCAAATCAGCTACGCCGAGATCGTGATCGTCAAAAAATTCTGGCCCGACTTCCGCCGCAACGACCTCATCCAAGCCGTCGGCGAATACGAACAACGCCACCGCCGCTTCGGCGCACTCTGATCCGGACCCCTGCTCAGCCCACCGTCATCCGCTACAATATAGAATACCCTATAAAGGGACAGTCCTTTTATACGAATTTCTCTTGCCATCTGCTTTTGGCCCGTTATCCTCTCCTCCATGCGACAAGCACGCTGGCTGGCGGAGTGGCGGAATTCGGAGTCCAA
>JBIKIR010000036.1:0-21296 GCA_044361475.1 Luteolibacter sp.
CCGGCTGATGGATTGCCTGCCATGGCCGAAGACCTCTGCGGTTTCGCCGCTGGTTTGTTTGCAGGCTTGGCTGCCGGCTTGATCGATTCGGAAACTTTTTTCAGATCAGCGATCGGCATGTCGGGGACCTCAGGCAAAGCGTCTGATTGCAAAGCCGGTAACATCTCCGGAGGAGCGGGCAGCTCGATGCTCTCAGCCGCTGCCGACTGATCCGATGCCTCGTTCATGCTGTCGGCAACATCGACCGACTCGATCTCGAGCGGATTCTGCACCAACTCGATCCCCGCAACATCCGCGACCGGAGACAGATGTACTGCGCGACCCAATATCACTCCAGCCGAACCAAACGCCGCCACGCTCATCCAAGTGGCGAGCGTGCCGATGTTGAGGGCATGAGTCAGCGAACGCATCGAAACCTGTGATTTTTCCGCCGCTAAAGAAACCACCGACTGCCCGCCATGGAAAGCCCGCATCCGGCGTTTCACGGCCAACATCGCAAGCGATGCCGCTGGAAATTTCGACATTCCAAAGTCCGACATCAGCAGTTCCAAAAGGGCCGAAAATCGGAGCGTTTTCTTGTTATTGAGACTCATTCGCATTACCGGGCGCGCGGAAAGTGACATATCCTCACCCTTCATTCAAGCAAATAAGTGCCTCCCACTTCAATTCAATAGATCGGCGGCGGGAGGGAACAGCGGCGGTGTGACCCTCAATCCCGCCGCGTCAGTTCGACGAACACATCCTCGAGTGTCGCCACATGACGGAACAGCGAACGCATCGGCCACGAACTTTCGGCGGCGAGCTTGGCCATCGCTTCGCGGGCGTCGCTTTCCGAATCGACCCACACGGTGAAGCGACTCCATCCGTCGTCCATCGGCTCGGGCGTGACTTTCTTCACCCCATCAAGACGATTCAATCCGGCGACGGCGAGCTCCGCATCGCAGCGCAGTTCAATCTGCACCCGACCAGCCGCACGCATCTGGCCAATGAGATTCTCGGGCGTGTCGGCAGCTTTGATTTTTCCCTGATCGATGATGATCACGCGGTTGCAGGTCATTTCGACCTCATGAAGGATGTGCGTCGAGATCAACACCGTGTGGGACTTGCCGAGTTGCCTGATCAACTCGCGGATCTGGCGGATCTGATTCGGGTCGAGGCCATTGGTTGGCTCGTCGAGAATGAGCAACTCGGGGTCGTGCACCAAGGCATCGGCGAGGCCCACGCGTTGGCGAAAACCTTTGGACAGCGTCTTGATCATCTTGCGGCGCACCGACTGCAGTCCACAGAGCTCGACCACTTCGCCCACGCGATGGCGCATCGCCCTGCCGTCGAGACCTTTGATGCCGGCGCGAAAACGCAAGTACTCGCGAACCCGCATGTCGTCGTAGAGCGGCACATTTTCCGGCATGTAGCCAATGCGCTTGCGGGCCTCGATCGAATCGTGAAACACATCATAGCCCGCCACCCGCGCGGTGCCGGAGCTCGGCGGCAAGTACCCAGTAAGCATGCGCAGCGTGGTGGTCTTCCCCGCGCCATTCGGGCCAAGAAACCCGACGATTTCCCCGCGCTCGACCGAAAAGTCGATGCCTCGCACCGCTTCGTGGCGGGCGTATCGTTTGGTGAGTTGATTGACTTGTATCATTTTGCCGTGAGGCGGGGAAATTCCAAGGAATCACGCGGTTGCGCGGTTGACTCCATCGGGCGCGCCCCTTATTGAATGGCCGCGCGCGGCGGGCCAAGCGGTAAATTCGCAAGCCCGCCTTATAATTTCCAATTACTCCAATGAACTCGACGGTTTCGGTGCGGCAGAATGCGGATTTGCTTGAGGCCCAATATGCCCAGTGGTGCGAAGATCCAAAATCGGTCGGTGAAACATGGGCGGCATTTTTCGAAGGCTTTGAACTCGGCACCGCCCAACCGCGACGCGCGGCCGAGGGAGGCGCTCCAGCCACTGCCACTCAAGCGTCGGACTCCGACCTCGCATTCTTCGGTAGGGTCGTCGCGCTGATTTACAACTACCGCACGCTCGGCCACACGCAGTCACACATCAACCCGCTCGAGGAGAAACCCGAGCGCAACCCACGCCTCGCGCTAGAACAATTTGGGCTCACCGAGGCCGACCTCGACCGCGTCGCATGGAATTCCTATTTCCGCCACGGCGACAAAATGAAACTGCGCGACATGATCGCCGCGCTGGAAGCCACCTACTCGGGCAAAATTGGCTTCGAGTTCATGCACATCCACCACACGCCGATCCGCCACTGGGTCCGCGAGCGCATCGAGAATCACGCTCAACAACGCGACGCTTCGCCCGAGCGCCAGAAGAAGGCGCTGCGCTGGGTGCTTGAGGCAGAAATTTTCGAGCACTTCCTCGGCAAACGCTTCCTCGGCGAGAAACGCTTCTCCAACGAAGGAGGCGAAGGCGCGATGATCCTACTCAATGCGATTCTCGAAGCCTGCCCATCGAATGGCGTGCGCGAAATCGAAATGGGCATGTCCCACCGCGGTCGCCTCAATGTGCTTGCCAATTTCGTTCGCAAGTCGATCACCACGCTGCTCTACGAATTCACGCCGAATTACGAGCCCGACCTCGTCGCCGGCGATGGCGATGTGAAGTACCACCTCGGCTACGAAAGCATCCGCGAGTTTCCCGACGGCAAGGTGCGCCTCAATCTCGCCGCCAACCCAAGCCACCTCGAAGCGGTGAACTCAGTGGTCGAAGGCAAGGCCCGCGCCCGCCAGCGCGTGCTCAGCGAAGGCGGACCCGAAATCGATCGCGGCCAGGTGCTGCCCATCCTACTCCATGGCGACGCGGCATTCGCCGGCCAAGGCTCGGTCGCCGAAGTCCTCAACCTTTCCCAACTCCCCGGGTACCGCACCGGCGGCACCATCCACATCATCATCAACAACCAGATCGGCTTCACCACGGTGCCAGCCGACGCGCGCTCGTCGGCCTACGCAACCGATGTCGCCAAGATGATCGAAGCCCCCGTGCTGCACATCAATGGCGAGGATCCGATGGAGCTCTACTGGGCCGCACTTTTTGCCATCGAGTTCCGCCAAAAGTTTGGCCGCGACATCGTCATCGACATGTACTGCTACCGCCGCCAAGGCCACAACGAGACGGACCAGGCAGCCTTTACCCAACCGCTCATCGCGAAAAAAATCGCCGCGCGTCCGACCTTTGGCAGCATCATCAAAAACGAAGTGCTCGCCAACGGCGCTGTGACTCAGGCGGAACTCGAGTCGATTGAAAAATCGATCTGGGACAACCTCGAGGCAGGCTACCAAAAGATGCTCGCACTCTCGGAAAACGGCGAGCGCACCGCCTTCAGCGGATCCACCGGCGTCGTGCAATCAAGATACTCGCACGCACCGATCGCCACCGGCATCGATCGCGATCGCTACCAGCACATCGGCCGCGTGATCACCACGGTGCCGCGCGAATTCCATCTCAACCCAACCCTCGAAAAACGCTTCATCCCGCGTCGCGTTGAGGCCTTGGAAAAAGGTGGACCGATCGACTGGGCCTTCGCCGAATCGCTCGCCTTCGGCTCGCTCCTCATGGAAGGCACACCCGTGCGCCTCTCGGGTCAGGACTGCGGCCGCGGCACCTTTTCGCAACGCCATGTCGTGCTGCACGATTACGAAAGCACCGAACGCTACATCCCGCTCGAACACCTCGCGCCGGATCAAGGCAAGTTCTGCGTCCACAACTCGCTACTCTCGGAGTTTGCCGTGCTCGGCTTCGATTACGGCTATTCGCTTTCATACCCGAAGATGCTCACACTCTGGGAAGCGCAGTTCGGCGATTTCTCCAACGGCGCCCAAGTAATCATCGACCAATTCATTTCCTCCGCCGAATCGAAGTGGCAAACACCGACCGACCTCGTGATGCTGCTGCCCCACGGCTACGAAGGCATGGGCCCCGAGCATTCGAGCGCGCGCTTGGAACGCTTCCTGCAACTCTGCGCGGAGAAAAACATGATCATCGGGAACCTCACCACTCCCGCCCAGTACTTCCACGCACTGCGCCGCCAAAAGCATCGCGACTTCCGCAAGCCGCTTGTCCTGATGACGCCCAAAAGCCTGCTTGGCCGCCCCGAAGCGGTCTCGCCGGAAAGCGATTTCCTCGAAGGTTCCTGTTTCCAAGAAATCCTGCCCGACCCGAAACCGGTCAAGGACCCAGGCTCGATCAAGCGCGTGATTTTCTGCACGGGCAAAGTTTTCTACGACCTCGCCGCCCAACGCCAAGAACGCGGCACCGAAGACACCGCGATCCTGCGCGTCGAGCAGCTCTATCCGTTCCATCGCGACATGATCAAGGCGATGACCGGTCAGTACAAAAATGCCAACAAGTTCATCTGGTGCCAGGAAGAACCGGTGAACATGGGCGCGTGGTTCTTCATCCGCCCACGCATTGAACACACGCTCGGCATCGACCTGATTTACGCCGGACGCGAATCCGCCTCCAGCCCCGCCGCCGGCTCGAAGGCGATGCACTACCGCGAACACAAGGCGCTGCTCGAACAGGCCTTCACACTCTGAAAAATTTCTCCAATCATTCCTCCCCTCCACCTCCATGAGCACCGAAGTCAAAGTCCCCGCCTCCGGCGAATCCGTCACCTCCGCCAATGTCGCGCGCTGGCACAAGGCAAACGGCGACATGGTCCACAAAGGTGACATCCTCGTGACGCTCGAAACCGACAAGGTCTCCAACGAACTCGAAGCCGCCGCTGATGGCGTCCTAGAAATTCTCGTCGGCGAAGGCGAAGAAGTGCCGATCGGCGCATTGATCGCACGCATCGGTGGCTCGGGCAGCGCACCTGCCACAAGCGCTGCTCCGGCCGCTGCTGCTCCTGCGCCCGCTGCCACACCTGCCCCCGTCGCTTCGACCCCCTCCGCTTCCCACGCTGGCAATGTCGAAATCCGCGTCCCCGCCTCGGGCGAATCGGTGACCTCTGCGAATGTCGCTTCATGGCGCAAGAAAGATGGCGACGCAGTGAGCAAAGGCGAAGTGCTCGTCGTGCTCGAAACCGACAAAGTCTCAAACGAACTCGAAGCCCCGGCATCCGGCACACTCAAAATTCTCGTGCCCGAAGGCGAAGAAGTCGGCATCGGCACGCTCATCGCCACAGTCGATACCGCTCACTCCACAGCAACTCCGACACCCGCACCAAGCCCGGCACCTGCCGTTCAAGCGGTCGCACCCGCCCCTGCTCCCAAAGCTGTCGAGCCAGCCATCGCCGCTCCAAGCAAACCCGGCATCACGCTGCCCGTCGCACCCATCGCACGCGATACCCCCAGCACCGTGACCGAAGGCCGCACGACCCGCCGCAAGATGTCGATGCTGCGCCGCAAGATCGCCACGCACTTGGTCAACGCCCAGCAAACCGCAGCGATCCTCACCACCTTCAACGAGGTCGACATGTCGGCCATCATGGATCTGCGCAAATCGCTGCAGGATCAGTTCGTGAAAAAACACGGCGTGAAACTTGGTTTCATGTCGTTCTTCGTGAAAGCCGTCGCCCAAGCACTCAAGGATGTGCCATCGATCAATGGCCGCATCGAAGGCAACGACATCATCGAAAACCACTTCTACGACATCGGCGTCGCCATCGGCACCGAAAAAGGCCTCGTCGTCCCAGTGATCCGCGATGCCGACCAAAAATCCTTCGCGCAAATCGAACGCGACATCCTCGACTACGCCACCAAGGCCCGCGATGGCAAAATCACCATCGAGGACCTCCAAGGCGGCGTCTTCTCAATATCCAACGGCGGCACCTACGGCTCGCTGCTCAGCACGCCAATCCTCAATCCCCCGCAGTCGGGCATCCTCGGCATGCACACGATCCAACAACGCCCGGTCGCCATCAACAACCAGGTGGTCATCCGCCCGATGATGTACCTCGCCCTGAGCTACGACCACCGCCTCGTCGATGGCAAGGAAGCCGTGACCTTCCTCATCCGCATCAAAGACAGCCTCGAATCCCCCGCTCGCCTGCTGCTGGAAATGTGATCCCCACGGCAGAAGCCGTGGCACATCCTTCCCTCCTACCTCACGCCATCGCGTGAAGTTCTCCCGTTGATTTATCGATCGGCCAAGAGTACCTGCAATCTTATGAATACGACAGGCACCAAATGGCTCAGCGGACTTTGTTTCATCCTCGGCTTCGCCTCGATCGGCGGCTCGATTGCGATCTGGTTCCTACAAGGCGGACGCGCTCCCACCTTCGAACTCCGCACCCACGGTGAACTCTTCGGCATCTTCGTCGGCCTCTGGGCCCCCACCTTCTTCATCCTCTCCAACCGCCTCGACCGCTACGCCGATAAGGAAAAAGAAAAAGCCACCAAGCAAGTGGCGTATTGAATAGAGGCAAGAGTCCAGAATCCAGAGGCAAGAGAAGAGGAAGATACTTCTTCACAAGAGGGGCGGCTTTTTCAATCGGTAGGGCGACGCGGCCCGCGGCGCCGACTTGTCGCCGCAGGCGGGCAAGCGGGCATGATGACCGCGCTCCCTTTGAGAAGATGCCTTTCCATTGACCATGCGTTCGCCAACGGACCTTTCGGAATGCCTTTGCCGCGCGAGCGGCATCTTGATTGCGACGCGAAGCGGATTTTGCATGGCGTGAGCAAAGCGAAGGCAAAAATGCCCCTGCCCGAAAAAGCCGCCTCTTCATCCCCCCAATAACCCTTAACAAATAACCTCTAACCCTCCTCCTCCGCGTCCCTTGGCGACCTTGGCGGCATTGCGGTAAATCTTCTGAAAGTATCGGCGCCGCGAGGCCGCGTCGCCCTACCGGGGAATTGAAGAGGTGGGCAGGATGCCCACGCTCCTTGAGGAAGCCACTTCCTCAATCTCTTCCACTTCAATGTTCGATGTTCAAAGTTGGATGTTCGATGTTCAACCCGCTCCGTCCCCAATAACCAATCTCCAATATTCAATCACTCTTATCCCCCCTATCAGAGAACTATTGCTGTCTCAAAATCGGAATCGGGGATAATCCCGAATTCGTAAGTTGAAATCCAAGCAAAGCGGATCTGACCACAGATTTCGCAGATTGCGCAGATGAAGAAAAATCACCAAAGCTGCACCTCTGCGCGAGCTATCTTCTCTTTTTCTTCCGTTTAGAATTTAGGATTTAAGATTTAGGAAATCAGTGGTTGAAATGATCCAAATGATATTTCGACTTCGGATTTTGGGATAATCGCAGGCCGCAAAAAATCCAAACTCGCCACCCTCGACGAAGCCCTTTCCGCACTCTGGCCAAAATCTACATTTCTCCTTCCTGTGTGATGGGGGGCTAAAAAAGCCGCTTCTTCATCCGTAAGCCTCAATCCTCTTCGTCCTTGGCGCCTTTCACGCGGACTTTGCCGCGGAGTTTGGCTTCGATGAACGCGTCGAGGTCGCCGTCCATCACGCCTTGGATGTTGTTGGTTTCCTCGCCAGTGCGGAGATCGAGCACCTTTTGGTAGGGTTGGAAAACATAGGAACGGATTTGATTGCCCCATGAGACATCGCCCTTTTCGCCGTAGGCGCGTTCGGACTCGGCCTTTTGTTTGTCCTCCTCGATGGTGTAGAGTTTGGCCTTGAGGATTTCGAATGCGAGTTCGCGGTTCTGACCTTGGGTGCGTGCGGCAGTCGAGCGGATCAGGATGCCGGTGGGAAGGTGGCGCAGCAGCACCGCGGTCTCGACCTTGTTGACATTTTGACCGCCCTTGCCACCGGAGCGGGTGGTGGTGATTTCCACATCCTTGTCGTTGATCTCGATATTGATCTCTTTGGAAATTTCGGGCGTGGCATCGATCGAGGCAAACGAAGTGTGGCGTTTCGCATTCGAATCGAAGGGCGAGATGCGCACGAGGCGGTGGACGCCGCGTTCGTTTTTGAGAAAGCCGTAGGCGTAGTCGCCGGTGATCTTGAGAGTCGCGGTGCGCAGACCCGCTTCGTCGCCGTCCTGCCAATCGAGCGTCTCGACGGTGTAACCCTTGCTCTCGGCCCAGCGGGTGTACATGCGGTGAAGCATCTGCGCCCAGTCGCAGGCTTCGGTGCCGCCGGCACCGGCAGAAATGACCAGGAAGCAGGGCGAAATGTCGCTTGGCTTGTCGAGCAGCGTGAGCAGCTCGAACGAGCGGAGATCAGTCTCGAGTTGTTTCGCATTGTCGATCGCCTCGCGCGCGAGATCGGCATCGTCGAATTCCTTGGCGAGGTTGATCCCTTCCTCGATGTCGCCGCTGCGCGATTCGAGTTTGAGAAAGGACTCGAGTTTTTTCTTCAGCCCGGCCGCTTTGGATGAAATCGATTTGGCCTTGTCCGCATCGTTCCAGAACTCGGGCGCGCCCATCGCTTCCTCGAGCGTTTGAATTTCGTTTTCGAGAGCGGGGATGTCAAAGATACCTCCTGAGTTTCGAGAGGCGGCTTTTCAAGCCGTCCAAATCGAGCGCCAGGAGGTCAGCGGTAGGAAGTGAGGACATGTGCGGGCGGAGAGAAAAAGCGATGCTGGCCACGCTGGCAAGAAGGAACCGGCGTTCGTTTCAACCCTAAAACAGAAGTTGAAACCACGAAACACACAAAATTTCACGAAAGGCATGGGATTTGATGCCGTGCTTGTTTCATCATTTTGGAGAAGCCATAAAATCCCCCATTGGTTTCTTATTTCGTGTTGTTTCGTGACTTTCGTGGTTCCTTCTTCGGAATCCGAGCTCAACGCAAAAGTGCCTGCAGCTCGTGGGTCTGGCGCCACGGCAGGATGAAGGGGCTGTTGTAGCCGAGCAGGCGATAGCCGCTGGCCTTGAGGCCTTGGGCGGCGAGCGCTTCATCGAGCGCCTTGCGGGCGCGCGCGATCGAGGACTTGCCGCGAAGCCCCTGCCATGCGTAGCTCAAAGTTTCCTGAGCGGGCACATCGCGCACGATGACCTCCTCGCCATCATTGCCGGTTTCTCCAACCTGCGTGCTTTGGTAAAGGAAGGCCATTTCCTCCATTTGCATTTCCTCGTTTGCACCTTCCTGCATGGTCATTTCGACCGGCGCGGTCATCGGGATGCCTTTGCTTTTGATGTGCGAAAAAAGCCTGCGAAATCCGCTGTTGGGACTTTGGTTGGGTGTGAAGGCCGCGCGGTAGGCCGGATAACTTTTGCGTGTGACCTGTTTGTACGGCCCTGGCTCGGGCCAGCCTTTAGGCAGAGGTGCCTCGCTGATGTATCGCGATGCGCCTGCCTGTTTGGCCGCATCCTTTGCCGGATTTTCCTCGGCCATGACAACGCTTCCGGTGGCGATGAAACAAAGCAATGCGCGCAACAATTTTTGCATGAAGCCATGATCGGCGGCTCACCGCCGATGGCAAGTTGAAACCCGCGGGGGTGCTGCCAGGGAATCCGCGGCAAGTTCGGACAAACTACCGTTGCTCCAATCAAGGCCTGGCGGGGTTCGCCTGCCGAACCTCCACGGCCCCTGACAGCGCCGAGAGCCAAACCCAGCAACGCGCCTTGCGCAAATCTTTTATCCGCATCACTCGCCGAGCAGCGTGCTGCGCGTGAAGAGCGGCAGCACATGGATGCCACGCGCCTCGATCGCTTGGCGGCCGCCTTCCTCGCGATCGACGAGCACAAGACAGAACGCCACCTTGCCGCCTTCGCGCTCGATGGCATCGATCGCCTTGAGCGTCGAGCCGCCGGTGGTGATGACATCATCGACGACAATCACCGTGTTGCCGGATTGGAAATTTCCTTCGATTTGTTTCCCCGCGCCGTGACCCTTCGGCTCTTTGCGCACGGTGAAAACTTGCAAAGCCTCGTTCGGGTGCTTCGTTGCGGAGGTCATGCCAATCGCCAACGAAATCGGATCCGCGCCGAGCGTCATGCCGCCGATGGCATCGATCTTGAGATGCTCGGAGTGGATTTTCGAACGCACCGCATGCCAGCCGAGATCGCCGATGAGGTTGGCGCCAAAGGGGTCGAGCGCGGTGACGCGGCAATCGATGTAGAGGTCGCTTTGTTTGCCGGAGGCGAGCGTGAAGTTGCCGGTGCGTACGGATTTTTTCAACAAGAGGGATTTGAGTGCGGCGGTGGTTTCGAGCATGCGCGGATCTTGAAAAGCCAAGGCCCGTGGGGCAAGACCAGAAGCGTTGGGAACATTCCATGAAACGACGATTTCACTCTTTGACCTCCGTCGCGATCCGGTCCAGAGTGGGCATCGATGTCTCCGCTTGAAGCACTGGTCGCGCTCAACATGCTGCCCCGCATTGGTCCGGTGCGCGTGCGGCGTTTGTTGGAGGCATTTGGCGATCCGGAGGCGATCCTCAAAGCGCCAGAGGAACTCCTCAAGCGCGTCGATGGCATCGGCCATGAAACCGCGGGCATCATCCGTGCGTGGCAGGATCATGCCGACCCGGTGGCGGAAATCCGCGAGGCGAAAGAACGCGGCATTTCCATCGTGACTCAGAATGATGCCGACTATCCCGCGCCCTTGCGCGAGGCCTATGATCCGCCGCTGCTGCTCTATGTGTGGGGAAAGATCGAGCCGCGTGATCGTCATGCAATCGGCGTGGTGGGTTCGCGTCGGGCGACGCATTATGGCACGCAAGCGACGCGCAAGCTGAGCTATCAACTGGCGCAATCGGGCTTCACGATTTTGTCCGGCCTTGCGCGCGGCATCGATACGGCAGCGCACGAAGCGGCGATCGCCGCCAATGGCCGCACGATCGCGGTGATTGGCTCCGGCCTTGCGAAACTTTATCCGCCGGAAAACCTCGCGCTCGCGGAAAAAACTGCCGACGGATTTGGCGCGGTCGTTTCCGAATTCCCACTTCACACCGCACCCGACAAGCAGACCTTTCCCATGCGCAACCGCATCGTCGCCGCATGGTCGCGCGCCTTGCTGGTTGTCGAATGCCCGGCATGGTCGGGCTCGCTGATCACCGCCAACCTTGCCTCGGAATACGGTCGGCCGATCTTTGCCGTGCCCGGCCCGATCGACAAAGCGACCTCTGCCGGCTGCCATCAACTCATCCGCGACGGCGCAACCTTGGTCGCCGATGCGAGTCACATTCTCGACGATCTCGGCGAACTGCCTTTTGCGGAGAGTGCCAAATCAAGCGAGGCATCACAAACCATCCCCGACCTTCCAGCTGACGAGGCCAAGGTGCTGGCGGTCCTCGACAGCTCGGAGTTGGCCATCGATCCGATCATCCAGCGTTGCGGGCTGCCCGCGCACGAGGTGACAGCCATCCTGATGAAGCTCGAAATGCGCCGCTTGGTGCGTGCCTTTCCAGGCTTCCGATTCGCGCGCAGGTGAGTTGGCGATGGGAAAAAAAGATTTCCGGCACCCATCCAAAATCAGGATCGTTTGCGCTTGAGCGGATTTTTCCATTTCAATCCCGGAAAACGCGAAAAATCCGTATCGGCGCTGCATAGCACCAGTCCGCGCTCGATGGCCAAGGCCGCGAGATGAATGTCGGTGGTCAGGTTGCCCGCCGTGCGAACACTGCCAATCATTTTGCCCAGTAATTCAAAATGACCATCGGAAGGATGGATGATTCTCACATGCGGCAAAGCCAGCCATCCTTGGATGATCGCAAGCACTTCGGATGCTTCATAGGGATTGTTGAAAATGCGCGGATTGGTAAGCAAGCGGATCAAGCCAAGCATCACCACCCATGGCAGACAAACCGTTTGCGCCCCATTCAACTGCTCCTCCCACCATTCGCGTGCGGCACGATGATGCGGCGAACTTTTGTCGAGCGCGTAAACCAGGATGTTAATGTCGGGAAGAACCACGCTTTGCCACCTTTCCAAGAAATTCGCTCACCTCCAATTCGTCGACCAACTGGTTGAGCTTGTCCGGATCAAAACCCGCCCTGAGCCCCAGCGCCCGCGCCTGCACCTTCACGGTTTTTCGGCGCGCCGAAACTTCGCCGCTGGCAGCAAACCCAGCGCGCAGTGCGGAATTCACCACTTCCTTAAACGAGCGGCCATCCTCCGCCGCCCTCTTGTGCAGGATGGCGGCCAAATCGTCATCAATCGTTAGCGTGGTTCGCATAAAGACATCATGACATCAAAAAAAGTTGATGTCAAAGCATCAAAATTTTCAGCCCAAAACAAAGCGACAAATTCAAATTTACAAGCAGCCCCCATCCTTGTGGACCTTTGGGACAAAGGTCCCTGCCTTCAAGCCCCTGCCTGCCTCAGCGCCTTTTCTTGCCGCCCACCGACTTGCGGCGTACGGGCTTGGGCGGTGAATCATCGAGCAGGGCGGTGTAGGTGTAATCGAAGCCCTCGAGTTTCTTGCGCTGGATTTTCTGATCGATGAAGACCTCGACGGACTTGGCGTAATCCAGCTCATCGGCGGTGAGGATCGTGAAGGCATCGCCCTCGGCCTCAGCACGACCAGTGCGGCCGATCCGATGGACATAGTCCTCGGCATTTTCCGGCACGCGGTAGTTGATCACATGCGACACACCCGAAATGTCGATGCCACGCGCAGCAACATCGGTGGCAACAAGGATTTCAAAATCACCGCTCTTGAATCCGGCAAGCGCCTTCATGCGGTCGACTTGATTGATGTCCGAATGCATCGCCGCAACTTTCGGTTGACCGGTCGCCTTGATCAGCGAAGTGACATCATCAGCCTCCTTGCGAGTGCGCGTGAAGATCATCACCGAGTGATAATCGGTCTCCTTGAGCAACGCGAGCAGGAGCTCGTCGCGTTGATTCATCGCCACCGGATAGAAGGCATGGGTCACGGTCGAGGCCACCGCGCGGCGCGCGATTTCCACGCTCACCGGATCGACGAGGCACCACTGCGCGAAGGTCTGAATCGCTGCCGGCATGGTGGCCGAGAAAAACAGCGTTTGGCGACCTTCCCACGGGCAGAGGTTCACGATCTTGCGCACTTGTGGCAGGAAGCCCATGTCGAGCATGCGATCGACTTCGTCGAGGATGAGGATCTTGACCTCACCAAAGCGCATCGAGGTGCGGTAGAAATGATCGATCAGGCGGCCGGGAGTCGCGACGACGATGTCGGCCCCGGCTTCAAGTTCTTCGGTTTGCTTGCCGAGCCCCACACCACCATAGAGCAAAGCCACCTTGAGGCCGGTGTGCTGGCCGTATTTTTGAAATGACTCGGCGACTTGATGAGCGAGTTCGCGTGTGGGTTCGAGCACGAGGATCTGGGGCTTGCCCATGCGCGTCACCTTCGAGAGGGATGGCAACGCAAAGGCCGCGGTCTTGCCGGTACCGGTCTGCGAAGCGCCGATGACATCGCGGCCTTCAAGGATGATCGGAATGGCCTGGGCCTGGATCGGCGTCGGTGTGTTGTAGCCGGATTCCTTGATGGCTTCCAGAACGGCTGCGGAGAGCCCAAGTGTTTCAAATCCCATGAGGGGGCTTTGGTAGTGGCCCCAAGCGCCGGGGTCAAGGGGCGATTCGCCTTTTATGGTAGGCCCGAAAGCCTGCGAAATGCAGACATCGCGCGCGATTTGTCCCAAGACTCGCTTGAATCGCCGCATCGAGCCGTCCATGCTCCGCCGCGTGATCCCCAACATCCTCGCCGAACGCTACGCTTCCTCCGAAATCCAATCCATCTGGTCCGCCGAGGGCCGCATCATCCTCGAACGCGAGTTTTGGATCGCCGTGATGAAGGCCCAGCGCGACCTCGGCCTCGACATCCCCGCCGAAGCGATCGCCGCTTACGAAAAGGTGAAGGATCAGGTCGACACCCGCTCGATCATGGAACGCGAAAGAGTCACCCGCCACGATGTGAAGGCACGCATCGAGGAGTTCAACGGCCTCGCCGGTCACGAGCAGGTGCACAAGGGCATGACCTCGCGCGACCTCACCGAAAATGTCGAGCAACTGCAGGTTTACAAATCGCTGCTGGTCATCCGCGATAAGACCGTCGCCGCCCTCGACCGCCTCGCGGATCGAGCAAAAAAATGGGATGACCTCGTGCTCACCGCCCGCACCCACAATGTGGCCGCGCAACCAACCACCCTCGGCAAGCGCGTCGCGATGTTTGGCGAGGAACTTGCCTCATCATTCGAAGCACTCGAAAACCACATTGCCAGCTACGCAGTGCGCGGATTGAAAGGCGCAGTCGGCACGCAGATGGATCAACTCTCGCTGTTTGAAGGCGATGCCTCGAAGGTCGCCAAACTTGAAGCGCTAGTCGTCGCTCACCTCGGCATGCCCGCGGTCTGGAAAAATGTCGGCCAAGTTTATCCGCGCTCGCTCGATTTCCGCAGCATCTCGGTGCTCGTCGATCTCTGCTCGGGCCCCTCATCATTTTGCCGCACGCTGCGCCTCATGGCTGGTCACGAAACCGCCAGCGAAGGATTTGCACCGGGCCAAACAGGTTCGAGCGCGATGCCGCACAAGATGAACTCGCGCTCCTGCGAACGGGTCAACGGCTTCCATGCCATCCTCAAAGGCCACCTCGCCATGGCATCTGCCCTCGCCGGCGATCAATGGAACGAAGGCGATGTTTCCTGCTCGGTCGTGCGCCGCGTGATGCTGCCCGATGCCTTCTTCGCCATCGATGGCATGCTCGAAACTTTTCTCACCATCCTCGATCAAATGGACGCCTACCCGGCGGTCATCGCTGCGGAAACCGCGCACTACCTGCCCTTCCTCATGACCACCACCATCATGATGGAAGCGGTCAAAGCAGGCGTCGGACGCGAGATCGCTCACAAAGCCATCAAGGAACACGCGCTCGCCACCGTCGCCGATCTGCGCAACGGCACAATCGATCGCAACAACCTCGTCGCCCGTCTCGCAGACGATTCACGCATCGGCCTCGAACGCGCCACACTCGATGCCATCCTCGCCCAAGGCGACCGCGAATCCGGCGCAGCCAAATCACAAGTCGCCGCCTTCGCCACTGCCGTAGAAAAAATCACCCAGGCCCACCCCAAAGCCGCCAGCTACATGCCGGGATCAATTCTTTGATGGGCATCAAGAGTTTCACCATTTTGGCAAAGCCATAAAATCCCCGAAGATTGTCTTATTTCGTGTAATCTGTGGTCAAATCCGCTTTGCTTGCATTTCAACTTCCGAATTCGAGTTGAATTTTTCAGGCAGCGACCTTTCTCCGAAAGGTCCGCGCAAAGGCGGAAACGAAAACGGGTGGACTGTTTCCAGCCCACCCGTTTTGCGGAACCCATTCAAGCAAATCAGTGTTCGTAGCCTTGCTCGCCGTGTTCCGCGAGATCGAGACCGGAGGTCTCAACTTCGGGGTCAGGGCGCAGACCCAGCGTGAACTTGATGATGTAGGCGATGATGGCAGTGGCAACCACGCTCCAGACCACGGTCAGACCCACAGCCTTGAATTGCTCCATCAGAAGACCATCCTTGAGGGGGCCAACCACCGAGTTGGCTTTCTCATCGGCGAAGATACCGGTGAGGATCGCACCCAGGGTACCACCCACGCCGTGCACGCCGAAGGTGTCGAGCGCATCATCATATCCGAGCAGTTTCTTGAGGTAAGCCACAGCGAGGAAGGGAATGACACCGGCGAGGACACCGATGATCACCGACGAGGTCGCTGTCACGAAGCCTGCACCCGGAGTGATGACCACGAGGCCGGCAACGATGCCCGAGCAGAATCCGAGCACGCTGGGCTTGCCCTTGAAAATCCACTCGATCGCTGCCCATGCCAGACCGGCGGTCGCTGCGGCGAGAGTGGTGGTGGTGAAGGCGTTCGAGGCGATCGCGTCGGCGCCGAGAGCGGATCCGGCGTTGAAGCCGTACCATCCGACCCAGAGCATACCGGTACCAATCATGCAGAGCACCATGCTGTGAGGGGTCATTTGCTCCTTACCGAATCCGATGCGCTTGCCGAGGATCATGCAAAGCACGAGGGCACTCCATCCGGAGGTCATGTGCACCACCGTGCCACCAGCGAAGTCGATGGCCTTGATGCCGGCATCAGGATTGAGCGGTCCGCACATCAGGCCGGTGGTCGACCACACCATGTGGGCGAAGGGGAAATACACGGCAAACATCCAGAGCACCACGAAGGCCATGATCGAGATGAATTTCATCCGTTCGGCGATCGCTCCTATGATGAGCGCGGGAGTGATGATCGCAAAGGTGAGCTGGAACATCGCCCACATGCTGTCGGAGATCCAGTAGTAGCCGGCACCGACATTTCCGGGCTCGACTCCTTTGAAGAACGCGTAGGCAAAATCACCAATAAATGCATTGCCCGCACCGAAGGACAGGCTGTAGCCGCAGAGCCACCAAAGCGGGGTGACGACGCAGGCAATGCCCAAGCATTGGGCCAAAACCGAAAGAACATTCTTGCGGCGGACCAGACCGCCGTAGAACAGCGCCAGACCGGGCAGGGTCATGAAAAGCACCAGCGCGGTGCTGACCATTTGCCAGGCGTTGGCTCCCGGGCCGGGGCCGGCGACGAGTGAGTCCGCACCACTGGCCTTCTCCGGACGGGCCACATTGTTCATGTAGGCCTCGATGTCCGCCAGGCGCTCCTCGACGGTGGGTATTGCCGGGGCTGCCTCCTCAGCTGCTGGGGCTTCGGTCGCCGATGGTTCGACTGCAGGCGCTTCGACCGCCACCTCAGTGGGTGCGGTTGCCGCGTCCTGCGCATAAGCGGAACCCGCGAGGGGGATCACGGCAAATCCAATTGCCGCTGCCAGCATGGCCCGCACTTTGTTTAGGTAATGACTGCTCATATTGCGTAGGGTTGATCAGATGTTTGGTTGCCGGGACCCAAAATCACTTGATTGAAGGCAGGCACAACACACTCAGCATATCCCGTGCCAAGATCGAAATCGGCCCGGAAAGACCCCGATTTCCCCTGCAAACACCGCAAAAATCGCGTAAACTTGCACTCTTTCCTTGCCGGGTTTGCGGGACCCGCTTTATTTGCCCGGCACGGAACGCGCACGCGGACCCGAAAAAAATGCTGGACAGTTCCTTAAGAAATGCGAAACATTCGCCTCAACGGAACGCAACCAGCACCATTTCTGGCACGCGAGTTGCTAACTCCGAGATGTTCCTCACTGTTCCAATCCGGCGCAGCAAGGAAGCAAGCAGCAACCGAAACCAACACTAAAAAATATATGCAAAACTACTGCAAAACTATTGGCGCCCTGGCCGCTGCCTCCGCCCTTGTGGCCGGCAACGCTTCGGCGGAAGTTGAATACACCCTCGGCACTGGCTACTCCTCGGAGTACCTCTTCCGCGGAGCTAACCTCGGCCAAGACCTCGTGGAAGCCAGCGCAAGCGCTTCGACCGAGTGGAACGGCATCGGACTGAGCGCTGGCGCTTGGTACGGTTCTTATGACACGGGCGCGGATCTCGATGGTGACCTCGTAAGAGATGCCGACGTTGATGAACTTGACCTCTTCGCCGAAGCATCCAAAGACCTTGGCTTTGTCAACGCCGCCGTCGGTTACATCTACTACATGAACGAAGATATTGCAGGCCGCAATGGCATTGATGCAATTGCTGACGATGTACAAGAAGCATACGTGAAGCTTTCACGTGACCTTGGCTTCGCCAACGCCTACGCCGCTTACTACTGGGACCTTGAAGGTGACAACGATGGTTACTCCGAACTCGGCCTCAGCCGTGGTTTTGAGCTCAACCAGTGCCTCACCCTTAACCTTGGAACCAACATTGGTTACATGTGGGAAGACGACCAAGACACCGCTTGGACCACCAAGGCATCGCTCGACTGGGGCTTTGCTGAAAGCGCCAAGCTGTCGCCATTCGTGGCTCTTGCCGTCCAGCTCACCGACGACAACGACAATTACACCGCTGGCTTCGGCAACGAGCTCATCGGTGGCTGCATGCTCAGCACCAGCTTCTAATTCGTTCGAAGTTTAAACTTCAATCAACTCAAGAGCGGTCGCGAAAGCGGCCGCTCTTTTTTATTATAAAGGGACCGCGTGCGTCCCGCCCGCATCTTCTCTTGCCTCTTGCCTCTTGAAGTCTTGCGTCTTGCACCGGTAGGGCGATGCGGCCCCGCAGCGCCGACTCTTTCGTGACCTTCGGGGTTCCCTCTTCAATCTACCTATTCAAACCCGATTCCACTTGGAAAAATCAGGCTCCCACTCGATCCTTCGGCGATGTTTCTCGGACTCGACTCCTCCACTCAATCACTCAGTGCCATCCTCATCGATCCCGAGCGCGGACGCATCCTCCACGAGTGCTCGGTCAACTTCGGCACCGATCTGCCCGATTACAAATCTCCCAAAGGTTTCCTGCCCGCCAACCGCGATGGCGAGGTCCATGCCAACCCTCTGCTCTGGCTCGCGGCACTTGATCTCTTGCTCGCCCGACTCTCCGAAAACACCGACCTCTCGCAGGTGAAAGGCATCGCCGGATCGGGTCAGCAGCACGGTTCGGTCTATCTCGACGACAGCTTTGAGTCGCGACTCAAGGCGCTCGATCCCACCAATGACCTTGCCACGCAAATTGCTCCCGCCCTCACGCGCACGACCTCGCCGATCTGGATGGACACCTCGACTGCTGCCGAATGCGCCGAGATCACCGCCGCGCTCGGCGGACCCGATGAAGTCTGTCGCCGCAGCGGCTCGATTGCGATCGAGCGTTTCACCGGCCCGCAGATCCGCCGCTTTTTCAAGTGCGATCCCGCTGCCTACGAACGCACGAGTCACATCCACCTCGTGAGTTCGTTCATCGCATCGATCCTCGCCGGCCGCGCGGCCCCGATCGATTTTGGCGACGGTGCGGGCATGAACCTGATGAATCTCGCAAAACTTTCCTGGGACAGCGAGCTCATGCAAGCGACCGCTCCCGGACTTGAAAAAAAGCTTCCGAGCCTCGCACCATCGACCCGGGCCTTTTCCAAAATCTCGCCCTACTTCGTCACGAAATTCGGCTTTTCGCCCGATTGCCAGATCGCCCCCTTCACTGGCGACAACCCCGCATCGCTCATCGGCATGGGCGCGGGCGAACCCGGCCTCGTGGTGATCTCCCTCGGCACCAGCGACACATTCTTTGCCGCCATGCCCGCCGCAAAAACCGACCCGCAGGGCTTCGGTCATGTCTTTGGAAATCCCGCCGGCGGCTTCATGTCGCTGATCTGTTTCCGCAACGGATCGCTCGCCCGCGAAAAACTCCGCGATCAATACCAGCTCGACTGGTCCGACTTCGATCAAGCCGCACTCACAAGCACCCGCGATGCGGCAGGCACCAACCTCATGCTGCCCTTCTTCTCGCCGGAAATCACGCCGCGCCATGATTTCAACGCGCCCGTGCTGCAAGGCTCGCCCGCATTCGAATCCGGCGCCAATCACGCCCTCCAAGTGCGCGCGCTGCTCGAAGGTCAGTTTCTCAACATGCGTCTGCACTCGCAATGGATGGCAGTCACCCCCAAACGCATCCGCCTGACCGGTGGCGCCTCGACCAACAACGGCATCGCACAAATTGTCGCCGATGTATTCCAAGCCCCCGTCGAGCGACTTGCCATTCCAAACTCCGCCGCCCTCGGCGCCGCTCTCATCGCAGCAACCGCCGGCGGGCATGACCTGAAATCACTGCAACAAACATTCTGCCAAAGCAGTGCCGGATCCGAACCCAAGCCCGACCCCACCCTCGCACCAGTCTACCAAAACGCGCTCGAGGAATTCGAAAATCTGCTCATGCGTGAGCTCAATCACTGAAGAAATGAATGCCGATGAATAAGCCACTTCTTCCCAAGGGGAGCGCCGGCGTCTCGTCGGCAGTGTCACGCATCCTGCGGGACACCTCTTCTCTTGCCTCCCGCTTCTTCAAGTCTTGAATCTCCCCGCTCCCGACCCTAGCCTTCCGCCGCCATGACGCTTGCCCAGTACGCCAACCGGTTTGTCTGCGATCTCGTTGCCTACGAGCCAGGAAAACCCATCGATGAAACCGCGCGCGAGCTCGGTCTCGAGCCGTCGCAAATCGTCAAGGTCGCCTCCAACGAAAACCCGCTCGGCCCCTCGCCGCTCGCAGTAACTGCGATGCAAAAGGCTCTCGGCGATTCGCACATTTACCCTGATGGCGGCGGCTACCAACTGCGCAACGCGGTCGCAGAATCTCTCGGACTCACACGCGACCATGTGGTCATCGGCAACGGCTCAAACGAAATCATCGAGCTTCTCTGCCACACCTTTCTCAATCGCGATGCCGAACTCATCGCCGCCAAGCACGCCTTCGTCGTGTACAAACTCATGGCCACTCTCTTCGGTGCGAAATACATCGAAGTGCCTGATCCAGGATTCGTCCACGACCTCGACGCGATGGCCGCCGCGATCACACCAGACACCCGTTTGGTTTTCATCGCCAACCCCAACAACCCGACCGGCACCATGGTCGGACAGGAGGCGATCGATCGCTTCATGGACAAGTTGCCTGAGCATGTCATCGCAGTCTTCGATGAAGCCTACTTCGAGTTTCCGGATTCTCCGCCCGACACACTCAAGTATGTCCGTGAGGGCCGAAATGCCTGTATTTTAAGGACATTTTCAAAAATCCACGGACTCGCCGCACTGCGTGTCGGCTATGGCATCGCGCCGCCCCACCTCGCCGGACTCCTGCAAAAAGCCCGCCAACCTTTCAACGTCAACGCCATCGCCCAAGCTGGTGCCGTAGCCGCGCTCGCAGACCACTCGCACATCGCCCAAACCAAAAAAGTGAATGCCGAAGGCATGGCGTTTTATGAAAATGCCTTCAACGCGCGTTCACTCGAATTCGTTCCCAGCCATGCGAATTTCCTGTTGGTCAAAACCGGCGATGGTGACCGCGTCTTTCGCGACATGCTCAAGCAGGGCGTGATCGTACGCGCGATGAGCAGCTACAAACTGCCCGATTGGATCCGCATCTCGATCGGCACGATGGAACAAAACCGCCGCTGCCTCGAAGTGCTCGACGCGGTGCTCGCGGGTTGAGTTTGGATGGCGGATCGCGGATCGCAGAGAAAAAGCTATTCTTAGCCTTGAACCTTTATCTCAGGTAGGGCGACGTGGCATCACGGCGCCGACACCAGCGCCACAGGCGCACAGCGAACGGGACGCCAGCGCTCCCTTTTTTAAACCCGAAATCCGAAGTCGAAATATGACTCGAATCATTTTAACCACTGATTTCGCAGATTTACTGATTATCGAGGAGCGCATTTTTTGTGATTTTTCTTTATCTGTGCAATCTGTGTAATCTGTGGTCTAAGCTGGACCCCGAAAATCGGGCCAGTGGTTAAGCTATGATTGTGGTGTGTGGGTGCGGACTTTAAACCGTACCAGACACACACAACATGAAAGGCAAACGCAGAAGACATGACCCCGAATTCA
>JBIKIR010000073.1:0-5952 GCA_044361475.1 Luteolibacter sp.
CATCATCGCAGTGGCGAGAGACTGGAGTGAACCTTCCAAGATATCTTCTCTCATTCACCAGTGGATGCGCGATGAAGTAAACGCTTCCGCCGCGATCTAAAGTCTAATAGCTAGGTGATATTGGTATTACTCAACTTTCTGCTTTCAACTTTCAGCTTTCTTGCCTCCTCCCTCTCCACGCGTGCAGCAGAAACAAGGCCGCGAAGACGAACATGAAGAGTGAGAAAAACTGACCGCGCGTCAGGCTGCCGACCAGAGCGGCATCGGGTTCGCGAAATTGTTCGCCGAAAATCCGGAACCCGGCATAGAGCGCAAAAAACAAGCCGGTGAGGAGGCCATCGGGTGCATTTTTATATCGCGTACGGACCCACCACAAAATGGCAAACAGCAAAGCACCTTCGAGCAGGCCCTCATAAATTTGCGAGGGATGACGCGGTGGTAAAAAGTCGCCGAGCGTTTGCGAAACTTCAGGATTTTCCCTCGCCACAGCGATCAGAGTTTCCATCGACTGGGCGTCAGCGAGGCTCGGCTCAATTTCTGCGCATGCCTGCCATGCATCACGCTGCACGGACTCCGGTTCTTTCATCAGCGAAAGCGGAAATCGCACTGCCCACGGCACCACACCTTCGACAATGCGACCGTACAACTCGCCATTGATGAAATTTGCAAAGCGCCCGAAGAACAATCCAAGCGGCGCCACCACGCAAAGCCCGTCGCCGAGGCCGGTCCATGTGACCTTTTCCTTCTTGGCGTAAAACCAGGTGAAGATCACCAGGCCAAGAATCCCACCATGACTCGCCATGCCACCTTCCCACACGCGAAAGATCATCAGCGGATCCGACAGGATTTTCGACCACCCCTGTTCCGGGAGTTGATAGAAAAGCACATATCCCAGACGACCACCGAGAAAGACCCCGAACATCGCCGCGGCCGCAATGAAGTCGGCAGTTTTCTCGGGCTTGAGCACCCACAAGCTGCGCCGCGCGAGATGGCGAAGCAGGAGAAATCCCGCCACAAAGCCAGCCAGATACGCGAGCCCGTACCAGCGAACCGCAAGATTTCCATAAATCGGCAGCGCGACCGGATTCAGATCGTGGATGTATTGGGCGATCACCCGACAAGACCACACCATCGGCCGACCGCATGCAAGCCGACATCATCGACCACTCGCGACGAAGGGCCTTGAAATCCGCCACGGGCAAAAGATACTTGATGCGTGCAGCAAGCGGATCTTTTTGCGAATCAGGATACACCCTCGCCCGAGCAGCGGGTCATGGAGTTGCGCCAACAACTCGAGCACCACAACCGCCTGTATTACAGCAAGGCGACGCCGGAAATTTCCGATGCCGAATACGACCGGCTTTTCCGCGAGCTCGAGGAACTCGAACGCAAGCACCCCGAGTTGCACGATCCGGATTCCCCCACCGTGCGCGTCGGCGGCGAGCCGATCGAAGGCTTCGAAAAAGTGCGCCACCTGGTGCCGATGCTCTCGATCGACGATGTCTTCGAGCTCACACCCGAGGCACTGGAAAAATCTCCGGGCACGCGCGCGGAAAAGGAACTCATCGAGTTTTACCAACGCGTCCGCAAAGGCCTCGGCCACGATGATGTCGCGGTCACTGTCGAACCAAAGATCGACGGTGTCGCAGTCTCGCTCGTCTATCGCAATGGCAAACTAGACTATGCCGCCACCCGCGGCGATGGCAGCACCGGCGATGACATCACCCACAATGTCCGCACGATCCGCAGCATTCCGATGGAGCTGGGCAAAGCATCCGTCGGCGGCCGCGTCATTGACTTGGATGCCACCCTGCCCTATCTTTCAACTCATGAACGCAGCGCAAAAAGCCCGAACTCTCGCGGAGAAAATCGCGAAAGCGCGACGGAAAGCCTGCGCAAGTGGCTCCTTGATGACATCGGAGCAAGCGATGGAGCGGATGTTTCACAACGGCTCCGACAAGAAGCCGAATCCATGGTTTCATGGGCCCGGGAAAAAGGCTGGATCTTCGACCCGCAAGGCTTCGGAGAAATTGCCGCTCGTCACCCTTCGCTAGGTGGACAATCCGAGCATGTCGTCTTCCGCCCGGAAAACAGCGACCGGGTGATCAAGCTCACGATACCGCCCACATTCGGCGGACAAAACTTCGCGCTCAGCTACCTAAGCAACATCGATGCCTCAAACCGACTCTTCGGCGATGACATCGTTTTCCACGGCATCCTTGAAACTGCCGATGGCCCTTCGATGGTCACCTCACAACCATTCGTCGACGGCACGCCCCCGACATCGAAGGAAGTGGTATCGTGGTTTGAGGCCGCAGGTTACGAATCATCGGGCTACCATCGCTGGCTCAATGCTGAAACGAAAACCGAGATTGCCGATGCCCATGTCGGAAATCTGATCAAAACCGCCGATGGTGAACTCGTGCCCATCGACCTTCAGGTGCTGCATGCGGAAAACCTTCCTCCTCTCGTTTTAACAAAGCCCCCCGCAGCATCCATCCCGCCGCTGCTCGAAGTCCGGGGCGAAATTTTCATGCCCAACGAGGCCTTTGCGGCGATGAATGCCGAGCGCGATGAAGCGGGACTGCCGACATTTGCCAATCCGCGCAACGCCACGGCTGGAACGCTGAAACAACTCGATCCAAAGGTGGTCGCCAAAAGACCGCTCGCATTTCTTGCCCATGGCATCGGGGCTTATGAGGGACCGGCGCTCGATACCGAGCACGATTTTCACTCGCTGCTCGACGCCCTCGGTATTCCGCGCAACCAACCGGTGATCGATGCGCACGATCTCGAAAGCACGCTCGAAGCCGTTGGCCAGATCAACACGCTGCGGCACGAACTTGACTACGGCACCGACGGCGCGGTCGTGAAAGTGCTCAAGCGCAGCGAACGCGAAAAACTCGGATTCACATCACGCGCCCCGCGCTGGGCCGCGGCCTACAAGTTTCTTCCCGAACAAAAGGAAACCACTCTCACCGCAGTCACCATTCAAGTCGGCCGCACCGGCGTACTCACACCCGTCGCGGAGTTGAAACCGGTGCTGATCTCGGGCTCGACCGTTTCGCGTGCGACGCTACACAACCAGGACGAAATCACCAAAAAGGATATCCGCATCGGCGACACGGTGCTGATCGAAAAAGCCGGTGAAATCATTCCGGCCGTCGTCAAAGTCATCCGCCACCACGGCCACTCGCAACCGTTCTCGCTCTTCGATCATGTGCACGGCCGCTGTCCCTCTTGCGGCGGACCCATCTCGCAGGAAGAAGGATTTGTCGCATGGCGTTGCACCAACTTCCAATGCCCGGCCCAAGCGGTCACGCGCATCTCGCACTTCAGCTCGCGCAAGGCACTCGACATCGAAGGTGTTGGCGAAACAGTCGCCGAGGCGCTCGTCCGCCACGACCATTGCAAGACCCCACTCGACCTCTTCGAGCTCGACGAATCCACGCTCGCCAATCTCAACCTCGGCACGGATGAAGCACCGCGCCGTTTCGGCGAAAAGAACGCCGCTAAAGTCATCTGCGCGCTCGAAGACGCCAAAAACAAACCCCTTCACCGTTGGATCTACGCAATGGGCATCCGCCATGTCGGCGAATCCGCAGCCAAGGAGCTTTCGAGATTGCACACCGATCTCAACGAATTGGCCGATTCGCCAATTCTGCGCGATTTGCTCGCCGATACCCGCATCGATGCGAAAAAGAAAAACGAAAAACTCACGGATTATGCCATCACTGGCGATGTCGGCCGCGCGGTTGCGGAGTCGATTGTCGAATTTTTCGAATCCGATGCCGGACGCTTCGCGCTCAAGCGCCTCGGGAAACTGGGGATCAATCCGAAGTCGGGCAATTTCCTTCCGATCGCCGCCAAGGCCGATACCTCAATGATGCCACTCGCAGGCCTCACCTTTGTCATTACTGGTACGCTCAGCGTCGATCGAGATGACATGAAGGCCTTCATCGAGGAAAAGGGCGGCAAGGTCAGCGGATCCGTCTCGGCAAAAACGAGCTACCTCGTCGCCGGTGAGGGCGGTGGATCAAAGCGCGACAAAGCCGAAAGCCTTGGCGTGAACATCATTTCCGAGGATGAGCTCCAGGAGCTGATTGCCGCAAAATCGCAGGGATAAGCCCGATGATTGCCACTTGATTCCCGCCCGCTTTCGGAGGAATATCCGCGCGCATGCCAACGACCGCTTCAGCGCCCGCCGCTCTGCCCGATTCCTCAGGCCACTTCGGCCAGTTCGGAGGCATGTTTGTTCCGGAGACGCTGATGGCTCCCCTGCAGGAACTGGCGGCCGCCTATGAGTCGGCGAAAAATGATCCGGCCTTCCATGCTGAGCTGGACGACCTCCTGCATCACTATGTCGGCCGCCCGACACCACTCTATTTCGCCGAGCGCTGGACGCAAAAATTGGGCGGCGCGAAAATTTACCTCAAGCGCGAAGACCTCCTTCACACCGGCGCTCACAAGATCAACAACGCCCTCGGGCAAATCCTAATCGCCAAACGGCTTGGCAAAAAACGCATCATCGCCGAAACCGGCGCAGGTCAGCACGGCGTCGCGACCGCCACCGTCTGCGCGCGCTTCGGCATGGAATGCGTGGTCTACATGGGCGCCGTCGACATGGAACGCCAGGCGCTCAATGTTGCACGCATGCGCCTGATGGGTGCCGAGGTCCGCGCGGTCACCGCCGGTCAGGCCACCCTCAAGGAAGCGGTCAATGAGGCCATGCGCGATTGGGTCGCGACGGTTGATCACACGCATTACATCATCGGCTCGGCGCTTGGATCGCATCCGTTCCCGATGATCGTGCGCGATTTCCACCGGGTCATCGGCGTCGAAGCGCGGCGTCAGATCCTTGAGCGCGAGGGCCGTTTGCCGGATCTGCTTGTCGCCTGCGTTGGCGGAGGATCCAACGCGATCGGCATGTTCCATCCGTTTCTCGGCGATGAAAATGTCCGCATGGTCGGTGTCGAAGCCGGCGGTGACGGCATCATGCCAGAGCGCCATGCGGCCCGTTTCCAAGGCGGCAAGCTCGGCGTCCTGCAAGGCACCAAGACTTGGCTGCTCGCCAATGCCGACGGTCAAATCGAGCTGACGCATTCGGTGTCTGCCGGACTCGACTATGCAGCGGTCGGCCCAGAGCATGCGTATCTCCAGAACATCGGCCGCGTCGAATACACCTACGCGACCGATGCCGAGGCACTCGCTGCCTTCAAGGAACTCGCTCACTGCGAAGGCATCATCCCGGCTCTCGAGAGCTCACACGCGATCGCCTACATTTCCAAAATCGCACCAAGCCTGCCGCCAAGCACGATCATCATCGCCAACCTCTCCGGTCGCGGCGACAAGGATGTCGAGCAGGCTTCGAAGTATCTTCTTTGATGTGGAGAGAAGACAGAAGACCTAGAGACAGAAGAAGCTAGAAAAGAAGCGACTACTTCAAGGGCAGGTACCTTTGTCCCTAAAGGTCCGTCGGATGAATCGTCTTTGAATCGCTTTTTCAATGGCTATTCAGAACATGGAGCGGGACGCTCCATGGACGGCCTGGAGCAAGATGCTCCAGCCACATGAAGAGCGACCTCTCCCACTAACCCACTTTTTACCTTGGCGATCTTGGCGCCTTGTATGTTCATTCCGCCTTCGGTTTCCAACAACCCGCCGCCCGTGTCTTCCGAGAATGGGTCATTAAACTCGTCGGAGGAAGACACGGGCGGCGGGTTGCATTTTGGTCTCTCGGGGTCAAAGTGCACTACCGATCCGGGAGGTTCACGGGGCAGCAACCCCGTGAACCACGGAACCGGACAGACCGATTTGCGCCTTGGGCCTTGAGCCCGTCGCTGAGCATTGGGTCGCCGGTTCCGTTTCCGGATTTAATCTCGAACCACTGACAGAATCATGAATTCGCATTACAAGATTGAGAAAATCCAGACCGAAATCAACCACGTCGGC
>JBIKIR010000037.1:0-20859 GCA_044361475.1 Luteolibacter sp.
CGGCGAACACGACGACGGCTCGTCTGTGCCAAGCGAAAATCGCGAGGACCACTACGGCCGCGATTGCATCGACATCGCCACCCGCCAACTCATCGATCACAGCATCGCCACCGAAGAAGAAATCAAATCATGGCATCAGCAGTTTGCCGATGAAGTCCAGCGCGCTGTCGCCCAAGCCCAGCAGGAAGCCGTGCCCGATCCCTACCACGAAGACTGGTCCGCCCTTTCCTCACGCATCAGCGCGGCCCATCAACACCCCAACCCGACAGCCCAGCCATCGTGAGCGTCACCTACATCGATGCCATCCGCGAAGCCCAGGAAACTCTCCTGCGCGAGGACCCGCGCGTCTTTCTTTACGGCCAGGACATCGCCACCTTTGGCGGAGCCTTCAAAGCCACCAAGGGGCTCGCCGAAGCCTTCCCCAACCGCGTCTTCGATTGCCCGATCTCCGAAGACGCGATGATCGGTCTCGCCGTCGGCGCCGCCATCGAAGGCATGCGCCCGATCGTGGAAATGCAGTTCGCCGATTTCTCATCGATCGCGTTCAACCAAATCGTCAACCAAGCCGCCACGCACTTCTACCGCACCGGCGTGCCGATCCCGATCACCGTGCGTCTGCCCTCCGGCGGCACCCCCGGCTCCGGGCCCTTCCACAGCCAAAGCATGGAAGGCATCTACGCGCAGTACCCAGGCCTCGTCGTGCTCACACCCGCCTCGGTGTCCGATGCCTACCACATGCTCATCGATGCGGTCGCGCTCGATGACCCGGTCATTTTCTGCGAGCACAAATTCCTCTATCGTTGGCTCAAGGCAAAATCGATCCAGAACGACCACCTGCCGATTGGCCAAGCCCGCATCGTTCGCCCCGGCAAACATGCCACCGTGGTCGCTTACAGCGCGATGGTCCACGAAGCGGTGCGCGCTGCCGAACGCCTCCACGAAGACGGTTGGGAAATTGAAGTGGTCGACCTCCGTTCGGTGAAACCACTCGACATGGACACGGTGCTCGCATCGGTCGCCCGCACCGGCCGCTTGCTCGCAGTCGGCGAGGCCTTCCCATGGGGCGGCGTCACCGCCGAAGTCGTCGCCCGCACGGTCAGCGAAGGTTTCCATCTGCTCGACGCACCACCGCAACGCCTCAACGCGCGCGACACACCCGTGCCATATCATCCAAAACTTTGGGCCGCCCACCGCCCGACGCCGGAATCAATCCAAGAAGCGCTCCGCAAGCTCCTCAATTTTTAAATCAGCGCAGTTGAAACACCAAACTCCACCACGCACGCCATGCCCATTGTCCCGATCCTGATGCCCCAACTCGGCGAATCCATCGCCGAGGCCACCGTCATCCGCCTCGGATTCAATGTCGGCGACACGGTCCGCGCCGATCAGGAAATCATCGAGGTGGAAACCAACAAGGCAGTCATGGGCGTGACCACGCTCTGCGACGGAGTGATCGCCGAAATCCGCGCAAAAGAAGGGGTTTCTTACTCGGTCGGCTCGCTGCTCGGCTTGCTCGAAGTGACCGAAGAGGAAGTCGCGCGCACCGGCGTCGACACGCTCGAATCGGCCAGCGAAAACCGCAGCCAAGCAAACGAAAGCGAAAAGCAAAACCCGCAAGCCGAAGCCAATCTCCACTTCGCGCTCGACGAATCCGATGCCTACGAGGAAGCGCCCGCGATCGAGCCGAATGTGAAAGGCCTGCCCGTTCCAACCGGCACCATGGGCGCTCATTACATTTCCCCACGCATGCGCGCGCGCATGGATGACCTCGGCCTGCGCGAGGCGGACATTTCAGCCGTTGCCGGCACCGGTGCTGGCGGTCGCGTCACGGTCGCCGACCTCGAACGCTTCCTCGATTACCTCGACGCATGGCCCAGTGTTTCCGCATCGCCAATGCGCCTCGCCGTCGCTGATGCGATGCGCCGCAGCTGGACCCGACCACTCGCCACCGTCGGCCTTCCTACTTTGCTCGACCGCGTGCTCGAACACCGCCGCAGCCACACGCCAAAACCCGGCCTCACGCTTTACCTCCTGCGCGCCTTTGCACTCGCACTCACCGAAAACCCAGCGACCGCCGGATATCTGATCGGCGACAAGATCGTCCACCCTCGCTCATTCGACATCGGCGTCGCCGTGCAAGTCGAAGATGGGGTGCTTGTGCCAGTCGTGCGCATGGTCGACCAAAAACCGCTGCGCGAACTCATCGCCGAATACGACGACCTCGTCGATCGCTCACGCCGCCGCCGACTTTCCGAAGCCGACTGCAAGGGCGGCATCGCCACGGTCACGAACTTCGGCACCTTCGGTCTCACCACCGGCACACCCATCCCCCTGCCAAACGAAACCCTCATCCTCGGTCTCGGCGCGGGCGTGAAAAAACCGGTGTGGAGCGACCAAACCGAAACATTCCTGCCCGCCACCACCGCCGACATTTTCCTCACCTTCGATCACCGCGTGGTCGATGGCGGCGGCGCAGGGATCCTGCTCCAACGCGTCTCGCAACTTCTCCAACAACCGGAGTTGCTTTGATCAATTTTTATCACGCAAGGCACGGCCGCAAAACGCTTTGATGAGCATGGCGTAGACACGGATCCGAGGCACTTTCACCCCGGCGTTCAGCGCATCCCACGAGGCATTTTTCATCAGGCCCAGCGTCTCTCTCGCAATCATCGCCGGCATCACGCTCGCCACTTGCAAGCGCCGCGTGTTCAACATCGACGCATAACGAAAACCATCGCCGATCCATCCATCCGCGCGCTCGATCCAGCGACGATGACACGCCATCAGCTCGTCGCGATTCAAAGAATCAGCCACCGGCAAATAACAACGGCCTTGCGCGAGGTCCGCAGGCAAATCGCGCAGGATGTTGATCAATTGCAAACCCTTCCCGTAATGCACCCCCAAGCGAATCATTTCATTTTCATCGGATGATGAAAAACGCTCGCCCATCGTGAGGTAGCCGAGCTTGGTCCAAAATCCCCCCACGCATCCCGCCACTCTCCACGCGTAATCCTCCAACTCGGCATCACCCTTCAATGCCACCGGCACCAAAGCACCCGCCGATGCAAAACGCTGCAAGTCGAGACGCTGACCCCCAATGATGGTCGCCACCACCTCTCGCACCAAGGCCGCCTCCGCCACCGGCAGACCGCGCAGGCCAGCCAGACAATCCCCTACCGCCTCAAGCAAACGCCGCTCGCGTCGATCCGCCACGGCATTGAGCACCTGCATCGACCAACGCGGCACCCCTTCGCCCGCCGCCACCGCTCGTGCAAATTCATCCAAACACTCCAACCTCTGCCCCACCCCCAAGGCCAAACTGTCAGCCAGCGTGTCACTGGTCCGCGCCAACAAATACCCGAGCCCCGCCGCCTCGCGCATCGGCCGGGGCAACAATCGCAGGCTCAAATAAAATGACCGCGACACCCCCTGCAACATTCGCCTGTCAGCCCCCCTTCGCACTCCTCCCACCCTAGCACCCGCACCCCTCGCCGCAAGCCCATAGCCCCACACCAGATTACGGATTGCCCTTTCATGAAAATTTCCGTAAAGAATCAATTCACGATGCTTGTGCACACCTCCCGAATGCCAAGTGACTGAAAATGAATAATTCCGGCAATATCGCGTCCAAGGTGTGCCCGCTCCCTAGTGGATCGGACATTTCGGACGCCTGCTCGGACCCCCTCGACGAGGATTGGGCATTCGTCACCAAGGCCCAGCAAGGGGACCTCGCAGCATACGATGCATTGGTCACCCGACACCGGGGTCGCATATTCGCCATGATCCGCAACATGATCCATAACGAAGCCGATGCATGGGACCTCTCCCAAGAGGTCTTCATCAAGGCATGGCATGCCCTGCCGCGCTTCGAGGCAAAGGCCCGCTTCTCGACATGGCTCTACCGGATCGCCCACAATGCGGTCTACGACTGGACCCGCAAACGCCGCATCGAAAGCGCCGGCGAACTCGACGACAGCATCCTCAGCCGCGATCGCATCGACCCCTCGTCGTCCACCACCCCCAGCATGGATGAGTCCCCCGACAACTCCCTCGCCAATGGCGAATTGCGCATGAAAATCGAACAGGCCCTTGGCAAACTTTCCGCCGAACACCGCCAAGTCGTGATCCTCAAGGATGTTCAAGGGCTTTCCTACAAGGAGATTTCCAGCATCATGGACAGCACGCTCGGCACGGTCATGAGCCGACTCCATTACGCCCGACAGAAACTCCAGACCTTGCTCAAAGATGAATATGCCGCCTGACGATGCCATTCTGGCCCTCTGGCTGGAGGACGAGCTCGACGGCGAGGACTTCGCCAAGGTCGAGGCGTGGGCGCAATCCCAGCCGGATCAACTCGCCATGCGCGAGTCGGCCCGCAAGTGGAAGGCGATGATCAATGCCGGCATCCCAGCCACCGAAGAACCACCATACCCGGATTTCTTCAATGCCCGCATCGCCCGCAGCATCAGGGAGCAAAAATCTCAACAAGCCCCCGAAGCAAAACCGGAAAACAGCATCGCGTTCTGGCGCAAATTTGCACTACCGCTCGCCGCCGGCGTCGGCATGGCCTTCACCTTCTGGCTCGGCATCCACTCGCGCTCGATCCCGGTCGTGGAATCGATCGCCGAAATGACCGCCCCCGGCGAAATGACCCAACTCGCCGACGCCTCCGAAAACCTGCCCGCCACGGTTTACACCCCCGAAAATGGCGTCCGCGCCGAATGCTTCGATAGCGATGCCGCCTCCGCCACCGTCGTCATCCTCGAGGGCCTCGCAGCGATACCGAAAGAAACCGACCTCACCCGCCAGACTGCCGCCACCGACGCCCCGCGTGAAATCGACTCGACCGCCCAAGCCGAGCTGCCCGCCAGCAAGGACCCGAAACCATGAGTTCACCATTTCAAAAACTAATCGCAGCGTTGCTGTTTCTCGCAATCCACGGCGGGCTCCATGCGATTGAAGACCCCGGCCGCACCCGCATCGCGGAACTTCGCGTCACCGTCTACCACGCCACCAATGGCGACCCGAACGCCGCCGGACCACGCGCGCTCCCCGTGCCGCACGCCACCAGCTCGCGCTTCAGCAGCGAAGAACGCCTCCGCTTCAAGCACTACCGCCAAATCGGACGCGACGCGAGTCCGCTGCTCCGCAGTTACGAAAGCTGGTCGCAACCGCTCAAGCCATCCGACGAAGTGATGCTCCGCGTCGAAGCCCAAGGCCAACCCACCAAAAAATCTGCGCAGCTCGACCTCGAACTCTGGCTCAGCCGAAAAAAAATTCTCAAAATGGATGCAAAACTCGAGGACACCAAACCCCTCTATGTCCTCGGCCCGGAATGGCGCGACGGACGCCTCATCATCGCCATCAGCCTTGCGCCCAATAGCAAGCAGCGCTAGGACTGAAGCATGATCCGCTCTACCTGCATCCTGCTGGCCATCGCCACTCTCGCGCACTCGGCTCCGCTGAAATTTGCCGAAACCCTGCGCGAAGTTCACGCCCCCGCCGACGTAAAAACCGTCACCACGGATTTCACCTTCACCAACCGCTCCGACAAGCCGGTCACGATCTCCCGCTACGAATCCGCGTGCTCGTGCATGAAGGTCGAAATCAGCGACGCAAAACTCCGCTACGCCCCAGGCGAATCCGGCACCATCCGCGCGGAATTCGACATGGGAAATTTCTCCGGCGAAGTCGACAAGACCATCGCCATCTGGCTCGACGGCGACTCAAAGGACAAACCCTCCATCACCCTCACCGCTCGCGTCCACATCCCGGTCATCGTCAACATCGAACCGAAAACCGTGAAGTGGTCGCTCAACAGCAAAGCCAAGCCGCAAACCATCGCCATCACGATGAAGGACACCAAGCCGGTCCGCATCACCAAGGTCAGCAGCTCATCGGAAAATTTCCGCCACGAACTCAAAACCGTCACGGATGGCAAATCCTACGAACTGGTCGTGACCCCACTCGACCTGAGTTCACCCACGCTCGCAATCTTTCGCATCGAAACCGATTGCACCCTCTCCAAGCACAAAACCCAACAGGCCTTTGCGGTCATCCGCTGAGTTAGCATCGATCCGCGCCACAACCACCCCATGAGGACTGGCCTCCAACTGGCAATCATCGCCGCCATTTCACTCGCCGCCGCCGGCCTCACCTATTTAGTGAAAGGCCCACCCACCCGCAGCCACCACTGCGACCCCGCCACCCGCAAGGCGGATGAAATCTGCCTGAATGAAATCACCAACCCAAGCGGCATCCTCTGGGTCGACGCCCGCTCACGCGACGCATGGCAAAAAAACGGCCTGCCCGAAGCGATCCTCTGGAATCTCGACCCCACCGAAGACATGCAGGCATTCGAGGCCAATAACGCCGAAAAAATCGCCACCGCGCAAAAAGTCATCATCTATTGCGGCGATGAAAACTGCGGCATCAGCCGACAAGTCGCCGAGCGCATCCGCAAACTCGACCTCGGCCCCCAAGTCCTCGTCCTCAACGGCGGCTGGCGCGCCCTCAAAGAAGCCAACCGCGTGGAAGACTGATCGCAGGGCTTGCCGCGTGAAATTCACGCAACCATTGGGCGAACTCTCGCACGAATTTGCGCAGCTTTACCAAGCTGCACGCGGCGGAGATCGTATTGGCTTTGAAGATTGAGCCAAAATTGAGGGCTCGTGCCAAAGAAGATGGAAAGCGTGAGTGCGGTCTCAGCATTGATGGGCCGTTTACCCTTGATGATCTCGTTGAGCGTGGAGCGCGGAATTCCCGTTCTCTTCGAAAGCTCGGCTTGCGAAAGATGAAAAGCCTCAAGAAATTCCTGCTGCAAGATGTGTCCTGGAGTGGACGCGAGGATGGCTTGTTTTTCGCGATTCATGGAGGTGTTTTGGGTTTTAGTGGTAATCGGTGATTTCGACTTCGTGTGCGTTGCCGTCGACCCAGCGGAAGCACAAACGCCATTGGTCATTGATACGGATGCTGTACTGACCGACACGCTTGCCTTTGAGCGCTTCGAGCCGGTTGCTGGGCGGGATGCGGAGATCTTCGAGGGTGTGGGCACTGGAAAGCATGTTGAGTTTGTCGATCGCTCGCTGAATAAGGCCGGACGGGAAGCGGGTTCGCTCACCGTTCCAGAGTTTTTCGGTCGCCTTGTCGCCGAAATTTTCAATCACAAAGATACTTGTTCCATATTTCAGAACAAGATGCAAGTCCGGGATTCAGCTCAGCTCAAAACCCATCCGTCCGATCAACGCGGAATGGCCATGATGGCTTTCTCCACGGCGGCGCTGAGGCTGCCGCTGGTTTTCGCAAGTTCTTCCAATCGTTCGCGCACGGCAGGGGCAAGCAGAACCACCGTGCGGCGGGTTTCGCGCGGTTTGCGGCCGGAGCCCGGGCGTTTGCCACCGCGCAAGGAAGACGCGAGCCGAGCCATGCCGGCTCGAGCTTCGGCAATCAGCGCAGGATCAATTGCAGGCATCGATTTTTCAACAGTCACCGCATCCTCAATGGATTGCTCATAGGGTGACAGCGGAACTTCTTCGACAGTTTTGATGCGGCGTTGGGGCTTCATGATTTGGCGTAGATTTTGTGGTACTTGCGCGACGGATAGGCAGTGATGATGCGCCAGCGATCTCCGCGCAGCTCACACGGAGCGGCGTAAGTGTAGCCGGCGATTTCGACAATCAAGAGAAGTTGGTCCGGATATTTGGGATTGGGTATGACAGCTAAAATCGGAGCTTCGGCGACTTGCCGGAAGGTGAGCCCTCTCTGCTGCATGCTCTCCTTGGCTTCGTCTCCGAGACTAAACTCCACATGACAAACATGAATTACCCACCCAAAAAATCAATGAAAAAGTGTGCACTTTTTCAAAAAATATTAAATGCATAAAATTAATCCACACCCCCTGCGATCACGCGCGCCCCACCCCCACCACTTTCCACTTTCCCCAACCCACCTTCGCCCCTACTTTCCGCCGCGATGAGCAGCTGTGGTCCGAAAATGAGAATGGATCCCGTATTACACCGGGAGAAAAAACCCTCATGGATCAAGGTCCGCCTCCCCAGTAACCCGGTTTTCTGGTCGACCAAGTCCCTGATCACCGACCTCAAATTGGTCACCGTTTGCGAGGAGGCCCAGTGCCCAAACCGATGGGAGTGTTGGAGCCAAGGCACCGCGACCTTCATGATCGCAGGCGAAAAATGCACCCGTGCCTGCGGTTTCTGTGCAGTCAAAACGGCCCGCCCCGACGCGCTCGAGGCAGATGAACCACAACGCGTCGCCGAAGCCACCCAACGCCTGAACCTGCGCCATGTGGTGATCACCGCCGTTGCCCGCGACGACCTGCGCGACGGTGGCGCCGAGCATTTTAAACAAACCATCGAAGCAGTCCGCGCCGCAAATCCGTCGATCATCATCGAGGTGCTCGTGCCCGATTTCAACGACCGCGACTGGGCCCTGCAAATGGTCATGGATGCACGCCCGCACATCTTCAACCACAACATCGAAACGGTCGAACGCCTCACCCCACTCGTCCGTTCGCGTGCGCAATACCAACGCAGCCTCAGCGTGCTGAAAAAAGCCAAGGCGATGGTCGATGGCAAGATCGCCACCAAGAGCGGCATCATGCTCGGCCTCGGCGAACGCCGCGACGAAATCCTCCGCGCGATGGACGACCTCCGCGAGCACGATGTCACCGTCCTCACGCTCGGCCAATACCTGCGCCCGACACCCAAGCACTTGCCGGTCGTGGAGTACATCGAGCCCGCCACCTTCGATGAATACCGCGAAATTGCCCTGCAAAAAGGCTTCCGCCATGTCGCAAGCGGCCCGCTCGTACGCAGCTCATACCACGCCGCCGATTTCCGCCCGGAACTCGATGTGATCGAGGCCATCGAAGCCGATGTCCGCGCCACCAAAGGCCTCGAAGTCGGCCCGGAACACCTGCGTTTGCCCAAACTGAAAAGCGGACTGGTGCGCGACCTGAGCTGATCCGCCAAGCCCGCTCCCATGAACCACTGGTTGATCAAATCCGAACCCGATGTGTTCTCGATCGAGGACCTCGAACGCGTCGGCCGCGAACCATGGACCGGCGTTCGCAACTACCAGGCCCGCAACTTCATGTGGCGCGAAATGAAACCCGGCGACCTCGCGCTTTTCTACCACTCAAACGCCAAACCCTCCGGCATCGCAGGCATCGCCAAAGTCGTCGGCAGCCCCTACCCCGACACCACGCAGTTCGATGCCAAAAGCGAATACTTCGATTCAAAATCCACGCGCGAAAATCCGCGCTGGTGGCTTGTCGATTTTGAATTCGTCGACAGTTTCTCAGAGATCATACCGCTCGATACACTCAAGCAAGACGCCGAACTCTGCGAAATGATGGTCTGCCAACGCGGCACGCGACTTTCGATCAATCCGGTCAGCGCCAAGCATTTCAAACGCGCCTGCAAACTGGGCGGTTGCAAAAAAGTTGGCTGACCTCACACCGCGCGCAAGGTCTCAAGATAAGCATCGAGCGCCATCAAGCCCGCTCGTCGCGTGGCATCGGCCGAAGGCAAACGCATGCCAATGCTGAAGCCGGAAAACATCGACACCAAAAACGGCGCCTCAACCGCCGGTTGGATCGAACGGTGAATCCATCCAGCCTCTTTGCCCCGCTCCAACAATTCGGCAAAACCACCACGCCAAAATTCAAACACCTCCTCCACCGCCGCCGCCATCGCTTCATCCACCCCACCCATCTCGGCCGCCATCAACACCAACCCCGCCAAGGCATCATCCGCCGACATTGCGGTCAGCCGCGCCCGGCAAAACGCCTTCAAGCCATCCAACGAAACCAAGTCCGCCATCGGATCCACCCAAGCCACACGCATCCCATCCGCCACCAACTCACTCACCCACGCCAAACCCAAGGCCCGCTTGTCGGCAAAATGATGAAACAAGGCCCCCTTGGTCAGCCCCGCACGCTCCACAATCCCACCCAAACCCGACGCGGCATACCCACTCCGCACAAACTCCCCGCCCGCAACCTCAAGAATCCGCGCTCGTGTCACATCCGGCTGCCTCTTGCGTTTTTCCATGCCAATTGCATACCAACCGGATGGAATAACCGCAAGGGGATTGTCCTCAGAGTCGACAAAATCCGTTTCAGTAGCTGCTGGACAGCTGCGACACCATCTTCTCACCTGCCCGCTCGACCGCTTCCGGCAAGGCGTTGTTGCGCGATGTCTGCAAATTCGAGGTCACAAAAAGCTGACTGGTCCCAACGCTGGAGCCAGCCATCAGGACTTTGCTCCGGTCGCGCGCATCTTTGAGCTCCCATCCAAGCGTCACGGCATTGCTCAATTGCTCGGGCAGTGCGGTATCGAGGCGATTGCCCACGAGCTGCGAGTACTGGATCGATGCCACGCGACCTTCCAGCACCGCATCGGCTTCATCGAGGCTGGTGATGCGATAGGTGCCATCGGTCGTGAAGGCATTGACCACTGCCGAGGTCGCCAAGGCTTCCGCCCGCGGGTGGAATGACTGATTGGAAAACATCGGCACGTGGATGTTTTTCACCTTGGCCAGTGCCGCCGGCTTGCTCACGCCGAGACGGTAGCCGGCGCACGAGTTAAACGTGCCGATGACACACGCCGCAAAAATCAACCGCTGAAGTTGGTGCCTCATTCGCCGAGTTCCTTGAGCCGTGCCTGCGCCGCACTGCGGATTTTGTCATCGCCTCCACGCCTGACGATGTCGCGATAGTAAACCTTCGCGCTCTCGGTCTTGCCGGTCTTGAGATAAAACTCGGCGATGTCATACGAACGCTGCAAATCCTGGCCGGCCACACCCTTCAAATGATTTCGCGCCTCGGCATTGCGCGAGTGACCCGGATACTGGATCAGGTAGTCGTTGAAGGCTTCGCGCGCGAGATCGAGATTCGCTTGGTTCTGGTTTCCACGCTTTGCGTCATCCATCAGGATCACGCCGACGCGGAAGAGCGCCTCGGGTGCTTCGGGGCTATCGGGTTGCTCGCGCACCAACTCGCGGTACGCAGCGATGGCCTCCTTGCCCTTGCGCTTGGATTCATAAAGCTGCCCCTTCGTGAAGTGTGCCTTGGAAGCGATCCGCGACCTCGGCGCGTGCTTGCGCAACTGATCGAGCATCTCGACGGTCTTCTCGAGCGAAAGCTTCGACTTGATGCCGAGGAAATTGGTTTTGATCTGACCCTCGGCCGCACTTTGCGCCATGTTCACCTGGCGGTTGAGCACGCTGGTGTACATGTCACTGCCGGGATAGCGCTCAAGAAATTTACCGTAGGCTTTGAAGGCTCCAAGGATGTCACCTTTTTCCTCAAGCAACTGCGCGTGACGATATCGCGCCATCGCTCCCGACTTAGCAAAAGGATATTCGGTCGCAGTCTTGTCGTAATTCTTAATCGCACGACGGCGATTGCCCGCATCGTCGGCCTGCTTGGCCTTCTGATAAATTTCCTCGCCCTTCGCCGCAGCCGCCCGCGTGTCGCCAGCGAGAATCGGCGTGTCGGCATCATTGCCGCAGGAAACCACCAAGAGCGAAAACCCCGTCAACCAAAGTGCTGTACGCCAATTCATTGCCACGAGCATAAGCGCCCGAAAGGACTCGGAAAGTCCAAAAAATATTCGTAACGAATTCATTTCCCGAGCTCGACTGAACGCCGGGTTGCCGCAGTCACCGCCTCGATCAGCGCCGACCTCAGCCCGTGCTTTTCGAGCTCGGCCAGACCGGCGATGGTCGTGCCGCCGGGCGAAGTGACCATGTCCTTGAGCACGGCCGGATGCTCGCCGGTTTCGAGTACCATCGCGGCCGCGCCCCAAACGGTCTGCGCCGCCAGGCGGATCGCATCGGCACGCGCCAAGCCAGCCTTCACGCCACCATCCGCAAGCGCATCGATGAACAAATACACATAGGCCGGACCACTGCCCGAAAGGCCCGTCACGGCATCCATCAGACGCTCGGGCACCTCGACGGCCAAACCGACCGAGGCCAGGATCCCCTTCGCGGTCGCGCTGTCCTTTTCGTGAGCAAGCTGACCCATGCAAAAACCCGAAGCTCCCTTGCCCACTGCCGCAGGCGTGTTGGGCATCGCGCGCACGATCCGCGCCCGGCCATCCGCCGCTTGCTCCAAAGCGGCAAGTTTGACACCTGCCGCAATCGAAATGACCAAGGCCGGCGCCTTCGACACGGCAACCAAATGCCCCAGCGCCCCACAAGCGTCCTGCGGTTTGGTGCAAAGCAAAACCACATCGCAGGCCGCCAAGGCGGAAATTTCCTCCGCCACCTGCGCGCCTGTCGCAGCCGCAAATTGATCCCTCGCGGCCTTGATCGGATCAATGCCGATGACATCCGCCGCAGCCACCACTCCGGAGCGAATCGCTCCAGCCACAAATGCAGTGCCCATCTTGCCGCAACCAATGACGCCGAGTTTCATGCCGCGAGACTAGCGCCACCACCCGTGATCGCGCCAGCATCATTTTGATTGGTGAAATGCGAAAAATGGTTCCATGATGCGGCATGAAGTCACTCCCGCTACGCGCGCTTGGAGCCTTGATCTGCCTCACCCAGTTTGCCATCGGTGAGGAAATTCCGGAGATCGGCCAAGCAATCCCCGACGCGGTGATGCGACTGCCCGCACCCACCACCAGCGGCGTGCCTTCAGGAATCACACTAGCCGTCGCCACCGCCAGCGAGTCGGCCCAAACGCATGTGAACCTAGGCCTCAACCACCTTCACTTTGGGTGGGAATTCGAAGCCGCCCGCCACTTCGCGGCCGCGATGCGCGAAGACCCGAATTGCCTGCTCGCCCACTGGGGCATGGTCATGGCCTTGCTCGAAGGCGCGCCCGAAACCATCGCCAACCGCAACGCCGCCGCGGAACGCATGGTCTCGCTCATCGAAGCCAATGCCGGCAGCCCACTCGAACGCGACTACAGCTATGCCTTGCTCAAACAACTCACCGACGGCCCGGAAGAAGCAGCCAACGCCTTTCGCAAAGTCGCCAACCATTTCCCCAACGACTTGCAGTCCGGCGTGCTCGTCGCACTCTTCACTCGCGGCGGTTACGATGTTTCCGGCGAGGCAACGCCCGATCAGGAAAACTCCGAAAAAATGCTGCTCGATTGGATCCAAAAATTGCCGGGCAACCCGGTACCAATCAACGCGCTTCTTACCATCCGTGCCGAAGCACCCGATCTTTCCGAGTCACTTCCCTACGCACGCGAGCTCTGCGCCCAGCACCCGGATTACCCACCCTTCCAACACCTACTCGGCCACTACGAATGGCGCTGCGGCAACCACCGCGAAGCACTCGACGCATTTTCAAAATCCGCCGCGCTGTTTGAAAAATGGATGAGCGAAAACAAAATCTCAGCCGCCGATTGCCCTGAATGGCTCGACTCCCAATGCTACCGCATCGTCACTCTCAATTCGATGGGCCGACGGCAGGAGGCCTTCGATGCGGCGATTCAACTCAGCGAAACTCAAATCCCCGCCGAACGAAAAAATTCCCCAGGCGCTCGCGTGCTGTGGTGGGAAATCAAAACCCTGCCTGCTCGCCTCGCCCTCGACGCAGGCACGCTTCCGCAATCAATCCCCACCGAAAAACTCCTGCCCACCGCCGATGCCGCAAAAGAGCTGATGAAACATTCGCTCGCCCACTGGTGGATCAACGGCCTGCGCCTCGCACTCGAAGCACAGCGTCAGATCCAAGCCAACCAACCCGACGATGCACGCAACACCATCAATGCCCTCAGCCAGCACGGCGAAATGATGGCCGCCAGCCAAAAACTCGCATCACGGTCAGCCGAACGCTCGGAATGGAACCGCGCCTTCCGCGCCCTCGAAATGATCACCGCCAACGCCCGCGGCCAACTCGCACTCGCAGGATCCAAAGAAAACCGCAACATCGCCTACAATTGGTTCAGCGCCGCCGCCGACCGCCAAACAGCCAGCCCGATGATGAAGGCGCCGTTGGTGCTCACCCCCATGGCCGGGCAGATCGGCGAATACTTCATGACCATCAACCAAGCGCCCGAAGCCATCGAGGCCTTCGAAAAGGCCCTCAAGGCATTCCCCAACGACTCAAGGCTCATCGAAAGGCTCACCGCTGCCCGCGAATCACAAAGCAAGCAACCGGCCGCTGAATAGACAAAGTGAATGGTAGGGCGACGCGGCCTCGCGGCGCCGATTCATACGGCAGGGACCTTTGTCCCAAAAGGTCCGTTGTAGAATGCAGGGTTATTGAAGGATCGACTTCTTTAAGGGAGCGTGGGCATCTTGCCCGCCTTGGCGCCTGCGGCGGCGCTGCGGGCCGCATCGCCCTACCGTACCGGTACTATCCGACAGACAAATTGATTTCGTTTGTTTTCAGCGAAACGCCGAGAAGCGGAGCTCGCAGAGGAAAGCGCGGAGTTTTGTGGGCATGGATGGCCCCCGGGGAAGATCACTCAAATTTCTCTCCGCGAAGTCCTCTGCGCTCACGGCGTCTCAGCGTTTCGATTTTGTTCACCGGCAATCACGATCGGGCCACTGTGCCCCTCTTTTGAAGCGTATATTCCCCATACAAATTGATTTCGTGTGGTTTCGCGCCTTTCGTGGTTCCATCTTCGGATTTCGGGCTGAATCAGGGCCCGCCCATTTCCGCTGAACTTGAAACTTGGAAAAAGCGGCAGGATCGCGGCAACCTAGGGCCATGCAGCAATCCGACATCGATGTCCGCCATGTCGCCAATCTCGCGCGACTCGAACTCAGCGACGACGAGGTCGCGGTCTTCCAACCGCAGCTCGAGGCGATCATCGAACGCGCCCGCTCACTGATGCAACTCGATGTCGCCAACATCGAGCCCACCGCCCACCCCTCTCCCGTCTTCGGCCGCATGCGCAACGACGAACCGCACGAAAGCCTGCCACCCGCCGCCGTCCTGCAAAACGCACCCGACCAGGCCCAAAGCCAAATCCGCGTGCCCAAGGTCGTGACCGATGCCTGATCGCCCCCACCGCCGCATCCCATCCTTTCCCCACGCATTCATGACGCTCTCCACGCTCCGCCAAAAATTTCTCGCTGGCGAAACAACTCCCGATGCCGCCCTGCGCGATCTCGCAAACAACATCGCCACCCGCGACCAGCAAACCGGCGCCTATCTCAGCCATGATCTCGAATCGGCACTCGCCGAGGCCTCGAAGGCCGACCTCTCATTGCCACTTGGCGGCATCCCGATCGGCATCAAGGACAACATCAATGTGCTCGGCCAACCCTGCACCTGCGGATCCAAGTTCCTCGCCGAAAATTACCTCTCACCCTACGACGCAACCGTCATCCGCAAACTCCGCGCCGCCGGTGCGATTCCTTTCGGCCGCCTCAACATGGACGAATTCGCCATGGGCTCGGCGACGGAAAATTCCGCGCTGCAAACGACCAGCAACCCCCACGACCACTCACGCATTCCCGGTGGCTCATCCGGTGGCTCCGCCGCCGCCGTGGCCGATCGCACCGCCATCGCCACTCTCGGCTCGGACACCGGTGGCTCAATCCGCCAACCAGCCTCGCACTGTGGCGTCGTCGGGCTCAAGCCGTCCTACGGCCGCGTCTCACGCTACGGCCTCGTCGCCTTCGCCTCTTCACTCGACCAGATCGGACCACTCACGCAAAGCGTCGAAGACGCAGCGATGATCCTGCAAGCGATCGCCGGATTCGATCCACTCGATTCGACCTCGCTCGATGTCTCGGTGCCGGATTACCTCGCCACACTGCATGATGGCGTAAAAGGCATGAAGCTCGGCCTGCCGCGCGAATACTTCGGCGACGGCATTGATCCGGGCGTGAGACGCACCGTGGAAAAATCCATCGCCAAACTTCGCGACCTCGGCGCGGAAATTGTCGACATCTCGCTGCCCCACACCGAACACGCGGTCGCCACCTACTACATCATCGCACCCGCCGAAGCGTCATCGAACCTCTCCCGTTTCGATGGCATCCGCTACGGCCACCGCACCAAGCAACCGGCCGACATCGCAGACCTTTACCGCAAGTCGCGCGAAGAAGGCTTCGGCCCCGAAGTGAAACGCCGCATCATCCTCGGCACCCATGTGCTGTCCTCAGGCTACTACGACGCCTACTACGGCCGTGCCCAAAAAGTCCGCACGCTCATCCGCCAGGATTTCGAAAACGCCTTCCAAAAAGTCGACGCGATCATCTCGCCTGTCGCACCAAGCCCCGCACGCAAAATCGGCGCCGGCGCCGCCGACCCGCTCCACGAATACCTCTCCGACATCTTCACACTCTCCGCCAACCTCGCCGGCATCCCCGGCATTTCCGTGCCCTGCGGCACCACCGATTTTGATGGTGCAAAGAACCTCCCCGTCGGCCTCCAAATCCTCGCCCCCCACCTCGAGGAAGCGAAACTCCTGCGCATCGCCAAAGCCGTCGAGGTTTGATCCCATAAAAAAGGACGCCGACTTGTGAAAAGCCGGCGTCCTGAAGATTAGAAATAATCGCGCAAATCAATGCTCGCGGCAGAACTGCTCGAAGCGGGTCAGGCCTTCATTCAAAATGTCGAGCGTCGTGCAGTAGCTCAGGCGGATGCCTTCGTCATAGCCGAACGCAATGCCTGGCACAGCGGCCACCTTGTAGCGCGAAAGAAGTTTGTCGCAAAGGTTCACCGACTTGAGCTGCATGCCGCCGGTGTACACAAAGAAGTAGAACGCACCCTGCGGCTCAACGACGCGAATGTTTGGAATCGCCTTCAAGCGCGCAAACATGAACTGACGCTTCACATCGTACTCGCCACGCAGGTCTTCGATGAAGGACTGATCGCCTTCAAGCGCAGCCAGCGCACCGTACTGCGAGAAGCTGCTCGCGTTGGAAATCGTGTGGTTCTGGATCTTGTCGATCGCATCGGCCAATGGCTTCGGCGCGGCGGTGTAACCCAAGCGCCAGCCGGTCATGGAATAGGCCTTGGAGAATCCGTTGACCGTGATGGTGAGGTTGTAGAGCTCCTCGCTCAGCGACGCGATCGAGACATGCTTGCTCTCGCCGTACACGAGCTTTTCGTAAATTTCATCCGAAAGAATCACGATGTCCTCGCCCAGTGCGATTTCACCCAGCGCGCGAAGCTCGTCAGCGGTGTACACCGCACCGGTCGGATTACCCGGCGAATTAATGATCACCATCTTGGTCGCTGGCGTCATCGCATCTTCAAACTGCTCGGGCGTCATCTTCCAGCCAGTCGATTCCTTGGTCTCGACCAAGACTGGCACACCACCGGCAAGACGAACCATCTCGGGATAGGAAACCCAGTACGGCGTCGGGATGATGACCTCGTCACCCTCTTCAACCACCGCAAGAATGGCATTGAAGCAGGCCATCTTCGCACCAGCGGTCACGCAGATCTGATTGGCGGCGTAGTTGAGGTTGTTATCCTTGAGAAACTTGGCTGAAAGCGCCTCGCGCAACTCGGGGATGCCACCGGCCGGAGTGTACTTGGTGCGACCTTCGTTGAGGGCCTTGATCGCAGCCTGTTTGATGAAGTCCGGGGTATCAACCTCCGGTTCGCCACCGGCGAGCGCGTACACTTCCTCGCCTTTGGCGATCATGGCCTTGGCCTGCGCGGTGACGGCCAATGTGAGGGAGGGAGAAACCTTTGCGATGCGGGATGAGATGCTGTCCATAGGGAGTCGAGAATGGGTATGTGTGCACCAGTCCGGTTGGAACGACGCTCTGTGCACCCTCCGTCCCGGACAAGCGGGCGCTTTTGTGGGGCTTCGCCCAAACGGTGGCAAGCGAAATGCGGAAAATCACGCCATCATGTGAGCCGCCGCAGCTCCAATCGATCCCAGTACGCCCGGTCCCTGCGGTCCCGAAAAGCTTCCCCGTACTCGCGCAACCGCCGCCGACCAGCGACCGCCTCACCCGCCACCAGGACCTCGTTCATTGCTTCCTCTGACCGAATCGTGCGCACTTCGGCAAATTCCTCGCGCAAAACCCGCCGCGTCGCCACCTGCATCGCGCGGTGACCCACCCCAGTCACCAAATTCACCGCCAAAACCCCGCCCGGTGCCATCGCCCGCCGCAAATGCCCCATCAATTTTTCATCCCACGCCTGCGGGCGAAACACATCCGTCTTTCCCGCAAGGTAAATGTCATCAATCACCACATCAAACTTCCGCCGATTCTTCGCCAACCACCCATACGCATCAGCATGCACGACCTCGATGCCCAAGGCATCCAAGTCCATGTGCTCACGCGCCAAGCCGACAATCTCCGCATCAATGTCCACCGCCACCAATTCGCAATCCGGCAACAAATGCCGCAACACGCGAAACGCCGTGCCACCGGCCAAACCCAACATCAACACCGAACGCGGCGGATGCGCCACACCCATCAAGGCCGATGCCGCAATCATGTCCCACGCCAAGCCGGTCAAAAACCGATCACGATGATAAAACGCATGCACCGCCCCCGCGACCCTAAACTCAGTGGCCTGATCAGACTTCCAAATCTCCAATGCCTGATAGCGGGTCTGCACAATCTCCTTGCGTCGCATCATCAAGCAACATCCTGAACCATCGCCTCAGCGATGAAAGCGGGAAATCACCTCCTGGCCCCACCCTCGGCATCCAGCGCATGGATCCCGATCTGATGCTTGGCGCAGAGCTCGGCGACTTTTTCCTTTTCCAAAAGCAGCGTGCGCTTGGCCTCGATGGTGATACCCCTCACGCCGGCTGCCGCGCAGGTCTCGAGCGTTTGCGGCCCGACGACCGGCACATCGAATCGGAAATCTTGATTCGGTTTGGAGACCTTCACGAGCATCACATCCTTGCCGCGGCCGAGCTCGCCGCCACGACGGATGCAGGCATTGGTGCCTTCAAACGCCTCGACCGCAAGCACCGTGCCGTGGCGCACAACGACACTTTGGCCGATGTCATGCGCGCTAGTTTCCTTGGCAATTCGAAATCCGAAATCGGCATCCGCGAGCTGACGCTTGCCAAAGGTAGGCCCGCACACATGCCCGGCAGCAGGCAAGTGGTCATCGAGAAAGGTCGTGGCCGAAAGTACCTCGATGCCTTCCTTGCCAAGCTCATCGGCGATCGCACCAAACAGCGTTTCGGCATTGCGCTCCTTCACGCGGGCCAGGATCAGTAAAACGCGCAAGTCCGGCCGCAGATCAAAAAGATTTTTCGGCGAGATCTGACCCATCATCACCGCTTCGGTCACACCTTCACCGCGAAAAAAACGGATCATTTTTCCGAGCTGTGCGACGCGGAACCACTCGGTGGCATCCGCCTGATCAGCCAAGTCCGGATCGGTCTCACCATGAAATGCGGCAACCACCAGCTTCACCCCCGGGCACTGGCGTCGCGCCGCTGCGATGAATGTCGCGGGATAGACCCCGCTGCCTGCGATGATTCCGATGATACGCGGTTGAGACATGCCGAATGATGCGTGAAACCCGGCGCCCGCGTAAAACGGGAAGTAGCGGCTGTGGGACTCGAACCCACACTCGTTGGAACTCGATTTTGAGTCGAGCGCGTCTACCAATTCCGCCAAGCCGCCTTGGTGAAGGCCAGTCTGCGGCCCTTTACCGGCCAAATCAAGCGGATTTCCCAAAAAGCCAAAGCGCGCCCGCAGTTCCCTCACCAATCGCTTTTCGCCCGCATCGACTCGAGTGCCTGATCGTAAATGTTGAACTCTACCCGCTCGACCGCGTCCATGACGATCGGCGCTTGGCCAAAGTTCTGGCTCGAGCCGATCAACCGCCCCTGCTCAACCGCCTCAAGACGCATCACCAATCGCGAGCCGTTCTTGGTGTAAAGCCGGATGTCGCCATTGCGACGAATCGCCCTTTCGGAATTCAATGCCTTTAGCGACAGCGTCCGCAAGCGATCGACTGGCAACTTCACCTCACCAAGTCCCGACTTCACAGTGACGATGCCATCATCGATCGCCACCAACTCGCCCGACACAAAATCGCCATTCGCCAATCGCATTCCATCCTTCGCGGCATCCGCCGTCGCAGCTCCCTTAGCCGGATCCCACCTGCCCGGCACCCGCAACGCGATCCCGCCGCGCCCTTCCGGCACGCCCTCGACCGCTCCGTCCCACTTGCCCACACGAATGTCGGAAAGCTTTTGCGCCTGATCACTCATCGAGAAAAATTGCAGCCCGCTGCCAAACTCGTTCTTTTTGAAATCAGCATCCGTCCACACCTCGCAAAGCCGCTCGTTGATCAGCAAACAAATGGTCCCCGTAAGCTGGCTCGCACGAATTTCAAAGCGCGCCTTGTTCGCCACCATCAGCAACTGCGAGTTGCCACTTCCGAGGAAATTTTGCGTCGCGCATTTTCGGAGCCGATAGCTGCCGCGTTGAATCATCAGTTCATAGCCAGAGTTCGTCGTTTCAGCACACGCATCATTGGAAAAAATGAAAACCTTCATACCACAAGAATCACCCTTCCACTCGACATTGAACGAAACCGAACATGCTTCCGGCAAAAGATCATCACGACCAATGCCACCAATGCCCATACTACGGAATGCGGTTCGCTCGTAACTCCAAACCTCCTTTTCGCCGCTCTGGCGCCACCCGTCCATCCCTGTCGCCCCCCGATACAAGACCTCGCTCGTTGCCTCGATGCGCGCGGCAGCGATCATCGCGCGATTGAATTCCATGCGCCCGCCAAATGCAGTATCGATTACCACCGCCCGCTCATTCAGCGTCGCCACCTTCCCTCTAACGACATCGCCATTGCTCAGATCGAGCACCAACTCGCAATCAGCCGACCCCGGCGCGGGATTGCCGGGCAAACGCAGCTCGACGATTTTTGAAAGTTGAAAAGGCGTAGCTTTTTCC
>JBIKIR010000074.1:0-5795 GCA_044361475.1 Luteolibacter sp.
ACGACGATCGACGCCGCGTTGACTTCGTCCGACTCTTCGAGGTTGTCGAGTTCGCCGGAGGCGCGGAGTTCGCGCATGCCGGTGAGGGCGATGTCCATCAGCGTGACGGGCTTGCTGTCGCGTCCGAGTTTTTTGCGCGTTGCAAGATAGGTTTGCCATGCGCGGTAGACGGGACTGTTTTCATCATCGAAAACGACATTGGTGATTTCCGTGAGGAATGTCGTGTGGCGGCAGTGGTCGGACCAATAGGTGTCGAGCACGCGGATTTCGGTGATGCTTGGTTCGCGATTTTCCTGATCGCGGAAATAGGTTTGGCAAAATGCCACATCGGCGGCGGACATCGCTAGGCCGAGTTGCTTGCGAAGTTCGGCAGGGTCGCTGGTGTTGAAGCCATTCAAAACCGCGACATCGGCGGGAGCGGCGGGCTGGTGGCGTTCGCCGGATCCGGCCACGGGAACCTCGTGTGAATCCACCGGATTGATCGCGTAGGATTTGATCGCATCGATTTCCGATGGGGAAAGATTGCCGCGCAGGACGATCACTTTGGCGGACGAAACCGTCGGTCGCGAACCGCCGGTGAGGATCTGGATGCACTGGGCTGCCGAGTCGGCGCGTTGATCGAACTGACCCGGCAGGTACTCGATCGCGAAGGCGTGTTCGTTGTTGGAAATCTCGAGCGAGGTGCTGGTGCGATCGACTTGCGGTTCGGAAAGAATCAGCTGGGTGGCATCGCCGATGAGGTCTGCGCCGATGACATCGATTTCGTAGCGTTGGATGATGCGCAGAGATTCGAGGCCGGGGAGTGTGAGCGACTCCTTGAGATCGGCGAGCAAGTGGCGGGCCTCGATATCGTGCGGAGGAAATTTTTCGACAAAAACGCGGTGCATTGGCAGGAAGTGGTGATGCTAGGGCATGAGGGGGTGAGGGCAAGCCGAATGGGCTATGACGCCGATGATCCGTGACAAAAAAGAGGGCCGGTGGAGCGAAGTCCACCGGCCCGGATGGGGATCAATTGAGAGTGGTCGCGTGAGCGATCACTTGTGGAGGATTTTGGGCACCATTGGCGCGCGCAGGCGGTGGGATTGCGGGAAGTCCGATCCGAGCAGCGGGCGGCAGTAGTTGAGGAAGTCCTCGGTGACGCCGTTGGCATCGGCGTTGATGAAATTGTCGGGCATGTGGCGGGTTTTGCCGGCGACCTTTTCGATCGGCACGAGTTCGTAATCGACGCTGTAGTTGAGGACCGGACGGCGGATCGCGATCGAACCGTCGACATTGTCCCACATCGCGTACTGGACTGCCTTTTCACCGACCTCGCGGGCCTCGTGGGCATCGCGATCGGAGCGGCATCCGATGAAGCAACGCTGAAGGTATCCGTAGGTGTCGGAGCGAACGCGCTTGAGCTTGAGGCCGTCCTTGATTGTCTGCGAGAGCAGGTCGCCAAGGGCGCCGGTGCCGGAGAGTTGGAGGTTGCCGTGAGCATCGCGCTCTTCGCCCATTAGCTTGGTGATCATCGGATTGCCGTCTTTGTCGGAGATTCCTTCCGAAACAGCGATCGTGCACATTCCAAACTTCGAGTACACACGATCGACATCGGCGAGGAATTTCTCGGTATCGAAGGCGCGCTCCGGCACATAGACGAGGTGCGGACCATCGTCGTAGTACTTGCGACCGAGAGCGGATGAGGCGGTGAGGAATCCGGCGTGACGACCCATCACGACGCCGATGTAAACGCCTTTGAGAGCGCGGTTGTCGAGGTTGACGCCGGTGAATGCCTGCGCGACGAAACGGGCTGCGGAGCCGAAGCCCGGGCAGTGGTCGTTTTCCATCAGGTCGTTGTCGATCGTCTTGGGAATGTGGATCGCGCGCAGTTCGTAGTTTGCCTGCTGGGCTTGTTCGTTGACGATGCGGACGGTGTCGGAAGAATCATTGCCGCCGACATAGAAGAAGTAACGGATGTCGTGAGCCTGCATGACCTTGAACATGCGGGCGCAGTATTCCTCATCGGGCTTGTCGCGGGTCGAGAGCAGACCTGAGGACGGCGTGTCGGCGACCTGCTCGAGGTTGTGGGTGGTCTCGCGGGTGAGGTCGACGAAGTTTTCCTCGATGATTCCGCGCACACCGTGGACGGCACCGTAAATCGATGTGACCTGGCTGAATTTGCGGGCCTCGAGGGCGACGCCGACGACGCTTTGGTTGATGACGGGGGTGGGGCCGCCGCCTTGGGCGACGAGTACTTTTCCTTCTAAACGGCTCATGCGGCGCGAAGAATTAACGATCCGAGGGGAGATGCAAGTCCTGAAAATTCATTGCGACGAAATTGGCGGATCGTGGTTGAATGGGTCGGTCACACTTCAATTTTATGAAAAAACCGTGGATGTTTGCTCTCTTGGCACTGGTGCTTGGCGCGATTGGTGGGTTTGTCACTGGCCAGAACATTGGATCGGAGAAGGATGAGGTGGGGTCATCGTCAAAGGGGCAGAGTGCGGGTCCGGCGAAGGCGAAACAAGGGTCGCGTCATGAATCCGCCACGGTGCGGGAAACCAAGCGGGCGAAACGGCCGCTGAGCATCAGTCAGATCAGCGGGACGCCGGGCAGCACGCAGCGAGTTCAGGCGATGCTTGATTTTTATGCGGATCTGAGTCCGTCGCAATTCGAGCGTGAGGCAGGCAAGTTGGATCAGTTGCCGATGAACGAGCGCTTGCTTGCGTCATTTTTGTTGTTCGGGCGATGGGCGGAGTTGGACCCAACGGCGGCGATGGGATTTTCCGGTTCGATGGGTTTTGGCGGGATGTTTGTGAAACCGACGATCCTACAGGGTTGGGCGAGTGTGGATCCGGCTGGAGCTGCAGCGTATCTGGCGGCGAATCCGCGCGAGTTTTCAATGATGGGCTATGGGGGGCCGGCAGGTGGGCGCGGTGGTGTGTCGATCATTGGTGCCGAGTGGGCGCGGCAGAGTCCTGCGGCGGCGATGGCTTGGGCGAGTTCTTTGGGTGAGGGGCGCACGGAGGCGATCAGCGCGGTGGTGGGAGAGGTGGCAAAGTTGGATCCGGCCAAGGCGTCGAAGATGCTTGCGGGGATGAGTGGCGAGGATTTCACCGATGCGTTTCGAAGTGTGGCGAGAAGCTATGGTGCGAAAAATTTCGAGGATGCGCAGGCATGGATCAAGTCACTTCCGGCCGGCCAGCAGGATGAGGCTTTGGCATCGGCGATTGGTGGTCTGTCGAGTGATGATGCGGCGGCAGCGGCTGCCGCGCAGGTGAAGCTCATGTCGCAAGGGGCGGCCAAGGATCGTGCGGTGGCGGAGGTGGTGGGGGATATTGCGCGCGATGATCCCAAGTATGCGGCGGATTTTCTTCAAGACCAAGGCGGCGATGATGCCAAGCGCCTGAGCATGCGCGAGTTGATGTCATCATGGGTGAATAAGGACGCGCCCAATGCCTTGGCGTATGCCTTTGCGCTTGAGGCGGGAGACGTGCAGGACAGTGCCTTGCAGGCTTATGTCATGGCCAACACCGCAGCGGATCCATCGCAGGTGATCTTGGTTGCCGAAAACATCCTAGACGAGGGCGAGCGAATCCGCTCGATGAGCATCGCCGCGACTCGGTGGATGCGTGAGGATGCGGCAGCGGCGAAAGTGTATGTCGAACAAAGCCAAATTTTGCCGGAGGCTGACAAGGACCGCATTCTGAATGGCGGCGGATGGTTTGGCGGGCGCTTTGGTGGTCAACGAGGCGCAGGTGGCGGCGGCTCGCGCTGATTGGATTTTGATTTGCGGTGCGCTTGCATCTTGCTACCCGTGGGCATCCGCCAGTCATTTTCCATCAAGGGACTGGGCGCCTTGTCGGCGCTCGGTGTTGATCTGCCTTCGCATCTTGATTCGATCGCGAACGGAATCGTGCCATTTCGGCCGCTTGGTGATTTGTTGGGAAATGACAGCGCGCACGCGGCCACGCCTGGCGCATGGATTTCGGATCGCGAATGCCTGACCAGCCGCAAATGGGGCCCTGCGACCATGGCGGCCTTGCATGCGGCGCGTGAGGCGATCGCCGAGGCGGGCTGGAGTGAAAGCGATCTGCGCGATGCCGCGTTGGTGGTCGGGACGAGTCGTGGCAATGCGGCGGGTTGGCTTGGGCCGTGGCCTGGGCGCAGGCCATTTCGCTTGATGGCTGCCAGCAACACCATTCACAGCGAGCCGGCATCGGCGATCAGCATCGAATTTGGCATCACGGGTCCGAATCACGTCGTCGCCAGTGGTTGTGCCGCCGGGCTTGATGCGGTGGGCGTGGCGATGATGATGCTCGAATGCGGTCTCGCATCGCGCGCATTAGCGGTGGCGGTGGATCTGCCATTGGTGCCGATGCTGCTCGATCAGTATGCGTCTTCGGGTTTGCTTTCTAAAACTGCGCAGCTGGATCCATATCACTCATCGACTACCGGATTTGTGCCCGCAGAAGCTGCGGCGGCAATGGCGATTGAGGTCGGTGAAGGAAATCATCCGCGATTGCTTCACTACGCATGCAATTCCGATGCCGAAAATCCGGTGGGCATTCCGACCGATGGTGGTCGTAGCTCGGAACTTTTCACTCATGACCTCACGCGTGGCTTGTCCGCACTTTGTCCGCATGCGACTGGCACGATGGTTCAGGCAGTTGCTGATCCGGCATGGATGCAACGTGTGTTTACCGATGCAAAGCCACCGCTGATTTTGCTCAAGCCGTTTACCGGTCACACCATCGGTGCTAGCGGCTTGCTCGAGAGCGCGATCCTTGCCGGTTTTTTGAAAAACAGCCGCCTGCCGGGAAATGTGAAAGGGCTGAGCGCGCCGCAGGGATTTGTTTTGCCGCATGAATCATTTGAAGTCACCGGGCCCGTGGCGAAGGTCTCCAATGGCATGGGTGGTCACAACGCATTGTTGGTCATATCTCCCGCTTCCTAATGATGAAACGCATCGTTGTATCCGTGAGTGGCCAGCAGATGTTTGTCTTTGACGGCGATCGCTTGCTGGCCCGCTTCGCGGTATCGACTGCCGCCAAGGGCATGGGTTGTGAAGCAGGCAGTTTGCGAACTCCCACTGGGCGCTTCAGGATTTCCGAAAAGATCGGCGATGGTGAAGCGGTGGGTACCATCTTCAAAGCACGCGTCGCTTGCGGGGTCTGGCAGGAGGACGAGAAATCGGCGGATGATCTCATACTTACCCGCATTCTGAGGCTTGATGGCATGGATCCGTGGAACCTTAACACCATGGATCGATATATTTACATTCATGGCACCAATCATGAATCATCCATAGGATATCCGACCAGCCATGGCTGCATTCGCATGACCAATAGTGATATGATTGCCCTGTATGCAATGGTGGATTGCGGAGATCGAGTGGAGATTTACCCGGGAAATGAAGAGGGTTGGGCAGGTTTTGTGTGGTGAATCGGTTAGAGTTTTATAATAAATCATTATTAAAACTTTTCCTTGCAATAAGTTTCTAACTCATGCAAGTTGCGCGCGCAATGAGCAGTAAATCAAAGAAAGGCAAGTCAGCCGGCGTGCGTTACACGCCCGAGCAAAAGAAAGAGATTGTTGATTTCGTGCAACAATACAACGAGGCCAATGGCCGCGGTGGCCAGAGTGCCGCTGTCAGCAAATTCAAGGTCACTCCGATCTCCATCGGTGCTTGGCTCAAGGCTGCTGGAGTTTCCAAGAAGAAGGGCAAGCCTGCCAAAGCCGCGAAAGCTGCCAAGCCTGCAAAAGCAAAGAAAAAGGCCGCCAAAAAAGCCAAAGGCGGAGCCAAGAAGGGCTCG
>JBIKIR010000075.1:0-5739 GCA_044361475.1 Luteolibacter sp.
CGGAGTAAAGCGGCAGCGTGTGCCCGAGGTAAACTCCGATCGTTTCGTAGATCGCCGCAGCGGCAGGGTCGCCCTTGGCCATCAACGCTTGCACCTGCTTGAGCCGCTCGGGAAGTCCCAACTCCGCAGCCACCTCGATGCCGGCGGCGGGCAAAAGTTTGTTCACCGCCTGTTGCGAAAAATAAAGCGCGCCTACCCCACGGTCGCCCGACCACTCATCGGCCGCCGCTTCGGGATTGATGTCGACCGGCGCGAATGCCAACTCGTTGAGCCAGCCGGTCATTTTGCCCGCAGGATTGATGTATCCCGCGGCCTCACTCGATCCCATCGCGATGCCAAGCAAGCCGTTGACGCCCAGCGACATCGCGCCAGCTAGCGCCGTGATGTCACCATCATTGGCCACCTCAAATGGCACACCCCACTCTTCGCGCAAACGCAGGAAAAGATCGCGTGCTTGCGGCAGCTTGTCGGCAGGGATCGAACGCAGCAACGAAGCGACCATGAAGCGGTTGTCGACAATCACGCCCGCCGAACTTCCGCCAATCGCATCGACCCGCGGCAAATGCGAGGCAGCCTTGCGCAAGCCTTCGTTCAAATGATTGTAATGATATTCCGGGTCCGCCTCATCCTTCGGATTCCACGGAAACTCATCGCTGTAAACCACCTCGCCATCGAGCACTGCCGCGACCTTGTAATCGCTCGCACCGAGGTCAAAGCCGATCCGGCAGCCATCAAGATTTCCACCCAAGGCCATCGCCGATTCACGCGCGGCAGGCATTTCTCCAGCCTCAACGACGACCACCTCAAAAGGCTTTTCATAGACCTTCTCCATCAACTCGACATCAAAGCCGCGGGCTCCACCACGCGAGTACGTCGCCACCAAATGCTGCGCTACTTCGTGCGGCGCACTGACATGCAAACGCCAACCGCCCACCGACCAAAGCAGGAACTTCGCCAACCGCTCGGCATGCAACAAAGTCGCGGCCTCATCCGCATCGCCAATCGCGGTCTCAAACACCGAGATGTGCCCACCCTCGCGCTCCAATGCCAAACGCAAGGTGTTGCCCTTGCCCGATTGCAGGGCCGCACGCGATTGCTCGCGGTGAAACAAACCAAGCGGCGAAAAACGGGGGTCAAGCCCGGGAACGGTGATGTCTTTGGTAGCCATGGAATCGGATCGTTTGAATGAATCTTTCTTGAAGAATGTCGCTATGCTCAATCCGCCAAAGCCATACCTTGCACAACCAAAGCGGATGCCACCACTTAAGCCGGAGCGAACTGATAATGCAACAAATTATTTTGTTGCAAATAGAATTGGGAGCAACGACTTTTCCACCGTGCCGCGCAAACCCACCCTGCTTGCCCGCAAGGCAAAATCCGCCCTTGCCGACCTGATCGGCCAGCTAGCGCCCGAGTCGGCGCTGCCCACAGTGCGCGAACTCGGCGCGCGTTGGGACCTGCACGCCTCGACGATGTCCCGCATGCTGCGCGAAATGGAAAACGAAGGCCTCGTCTGGCAAAGCCCCGGCGGCAGATACTTCCCCGTCGCCGGCCGCAGCCACAACCTCAAGGGCGCCCCGGTCTGCTTCATCGGCCGCGAAATGTGGCACTGGAGCCGCCTCTACCAGGACATTCTCAAGGGCGTTTCCGAAGTCTGCTCCGCCAATGGTAGCCCGCTGATCCTGCTCTCCGCGCCCTCACTCGTCAGCCAGGACGACCCGACAAAGCCACCTCATTTTGCAAGCACCGCCACCCAGAAAAAAGAACTCGCCGCGCTGCTGCCATCGGTCCCGCGTCATTGCGGCGCCATCCTCTTCGACCACCTTTGGAAGGACTCCGCGCTCGCACTGAGCGCATCCCTCACCACCCCCAAGGCCCAGCTGCTTCACGGATCAACCAAGCACATGCCGGTCTTCGCGCCAGACAATCAAGGCACCGCCAAACGCGCCCTTCGATTCGCCCAAGCGCACGACGCTAAAAACATTCTGGTCGTCTCCCCCTTCCAAGGCGATCCCGCCATTGATGCATCGGTGGCATTGATCCTGCAAACCCTCGCCCACCTCGACGTGCGCAGGACCAGCTTCGATCAAGCGCGTCGCCACATCCGGCCGGGCAGCGCCAAAAAAACCGACGGCAAAACCTTGCTCATCTGCCCCGAGGACAACACCGCCAAAGCCTTACTGGAAAAAATGGAATCGATCGGCAACTCGCCAAGCAACCCATTGCTCCTCGCCACCCAAGGCACCGGGCTCATCGACTCGCCCACCTCACGGCTAGACATCGATTTCCAAAAGCTCGGCAAATCCGCCGCATCAAAACTGCTGCACGGCGGCGAAGCGGAAGATTAAGAGGAAGCTTCACAAGGAGGCACGACACTCTTGTCGTGCTCTTCTGCCGCATCGGAATGGAAGAGAGTCGAAGGTCTCAAAGTCGAAGGTCAAAGGTCGAAGAAGAAGCATCTTCTTCATCTTGTTTACCTTCACTCCGTTGCGGCCATGCCAGTCTGGCTTCGCTTCTATTGTGGGTCGCTGAAGCTCCAGATGCATTCTTGATTCTTGAAGTCTTGATTCTCCACGCCGGTAGGGCGACGCGGCCCTGCGGCGCCGACACCATCGCCGCAGGCGCCCAAGCGGGCAGGATGCCCGCGGTCCCATGAAGAAGCGGCATCTTCATTTTCTTACCCAATAACCAATCACAAATAACCAATAACTCTTCCTTATTCGCATTCATTCGCGGTTAAAAATTTCTGAAATTGTCGGCGCCGCGAGCCGTGTCGCCCTACCGGACGGCCTGGGACAGGATGTCCCAGCCACATGAAGAAGCGGCAACTTCATTCTCTTCCACTTCAATGTTCGATGTTGGATGTTCGATGTTCAATGTTCATCCCTCCTACACCTTCACACCATGCAGGCGTCGCCAGGCGAGTGGAGTCATGCCCTTGTTCTTACGGAAGACCTTGATGAAATACGAGGGCGTCACGAAGCCGCAGCTCCACGCGACTTCGGAAATGTTGCGGTCCATGCGTGCGAGAATTTCGCAGGCGAGTTCGATGCGCTCCCTGGTGATCCATGCGACAGGCGTGATCCCATGATCGTGGCGGAAGCATCGCGCCAAATGATCGGGCGAGCAGCCGAGCCGCGCAGCCAGCGAGGCTACGCTGAGGTCTGGCAATGAGATGTCGACGCGCACGAGTTTTTCCGCCTCGGCAACAAGCGGGGATCCGCGCAGCGAAGCCACCGGCGCGGGCTGGCGCAGGGCGGTGAGGACCGATGCAAGAAAGGACTGCACGCAGCCGTTGATGAACGCGCCGCGCAAGGAGCGGCGTATCGCGGTGCTTTCGCAGGCGGTGTTGAGGCTGTCGAAGGCGCGCGTCGGCAGTGGCAATTGCGTGACTTGGGCGCTACTGATGTTCCGCTTCGCATCACTCATGCCACGCAGCAACGTGACACGGTCGATGTTCTGCATCAGCACGAGAATGCCATAGCGGCTGCGAAGGTCGACCGGGCTCTCGGCATGAGCCACGCCAGCGGGCATGATGCAAACTTCACCTTGCTTGAGACGGAACTTGCCGCCCGGGCACACGAAATCGCTGGCACCACCGGTCTGCAGGAAAAACTCAGGAAAGGCGTGGAAGTGCGCACCCGGGCTCCGGCGATGCAGCGCCTTCATTTCGGGAATCACCACCTTGGGCGGGCGCGTGGCAAAGCGCGAAAGCAAGCGCGTGAGGTCGGCCTCGTAGGAACGCATGGAGTCATCTTTCATTGATGTCGGAAAAGTGCTATAAATGTCGCCATGTGGCAATTTCGATTTATTGCAACATTGCCGAATCACCACTTATTTTATTGATCGTAAGACAACGCTTTTCGAAAAACTGCAAATCGTATTATGATGAATTCCACTATCAATGTCCTTGTCTGGGGCGAGTACCGCCACGAAAAAAAGAATCCCAAGGTTGCCGATATTTATCCCAATGGAATGCATGAAACCATCGCGGCTTTCCTGCGCAACAAATCGGAGCTCAAAGTCTCGACCGCTTTTCTCGATCAACCGGAGCACGGCCTCACCGAAGCGGTGCTCGAGCAAACGGATGTGCTGCTGTGGTGGGGGCACATGGCGCACGGCGAAGTGGCCGATGAAGTAGTCGACCGCGTGCAGCGCCGCGTGCTGGAAGGCATGGGACTCATCGTGCTGCACTCGGGGCACTATGCAAAAATTTTCAAGCGACTCATGGGCAGCACCTGCTCGCTCAAGTGGCGCGAGTCGACTGACAAGGAACGCATCTGGAACATCGCGCCGCATCATCCGATCACCGCAGGCATCGGCGAATATTTCGAACTCCCTGCCGAGGAGATGTATGGCGAACCCTTTGGGATTCCGACACCCGATGAGTTGATCTTCATCTCGTGGTTCACCGGCGGCGAGGTCTTCCGCAGCGGGGCAACATGGCAGCGAGGCAATGGCCGCGTGTTTTACTTCCGCCCGGGTCATGAAACCTACCCGACCTATCACAACGCCGATGTCCAACGCGTCATCACCAACGCGGTGTGCTGGGCGCGGCCGACCGTACGCATTCCCGACGATTGCCCGAACTCCCCCGCTATCGAGCCGCTGCCCGTAGACCCCGAGGCCGCGGAACGCCCGACCGAAGGTTTCCGCTGAGCCACGCCCGTATCAACTCACAACACACGACATGAAAAACATTTCCCCGAAAAAGAAATCCGCACCCACCAAGGCGAGCGCCAAGCGAGGCCAGATCATCCGCCTTGCCATTGTCGGCACCGGCGGCATGGCCAACGCGCATGCGGAAGCATTTCGCAAAATCCCCGGCGTCGTGCTCGCCGCCGTCTGCGATGTCGATGCCCAACGCGCGCAGGAATTTGCCGCCAAACACGGTGGTACCGCGGCAGTTTTCACCGACCTCGCCAAGCTCCTGCGCGAGGCAGATGTCGACGCGGTGTCGAATGTCACGCCAGATAATCTCCACGCCCCGCTCTCGCTTCAAGTGATCGCCGCCGGCAAACACATCCTTTGCGAAAAGCCGCTTGCCACAAACCACGCCGATGCCGCGCGCATGGCCCGCGCCGCACAAAAAGCCGGCGTCATCAACATGGTGAACCTCAGCTACCGCAACGCGTCCGCATTGCAAAAAGCCGCACAACTCGTGCAATCCGGCAAGCTCGGCGAGATCGTCCATGTCGAGGCCAGCTACCGCCAAAGCTGGCTCTCCAGTAAGGTGTGGGGCGATTGGAAAACCACTCCCGCCTGGCTGTGGCGCCTATCCACCAAGCACGGCAGCCACGGCGTACTCGGTGATGTCGGCGTGCACATTCTCGACTTCGCCTCGTTCCCGGTCGGCCCAATCCGCAAAATCCAATCGCGCCTCAAAACCTTCACCGCACTCAAAGGCAAACGCCTCGGCGAATACCCGCTCGATGCCAACGACAGCGCCATCATGCAGGTCGAGTTTGCCAACGGCGCGCTCGGCGTCATCCACACCACCCGCTGGGCCACCGGTCACGCCAACTCGCTTTACCTGCACATCCACGGCACGAAAGGCGCGCTGCGCATCGACCTCGACCGCTCAATGGACGAACTCGAAGTCTGCCTCGGAGCCGACATCCACAAGGCCGCATGGAAAACCCTCAAGGCCCCGAAGACTCCCAACATTTATCAACGCTTCATCACCGCCATCCGCAGCAACACACCGGGCACACCCGACTTCGCCCGCGGCGCCGAAGT
>JBIKIR010000002.1:0-82618 GCA_044361475.1 Luteolibacter sp.
TGGAAGATTTCAACTTCGCCGAAGTTGCCGCCCGACCCGCCCGGAGAAGACCCAGATGGCGGATCGAGTGAAGAAAAAACCCGCGCCGCTTAGCTCAAACGCAATTCAACTTCGGATTTCGGGCTTAAAGCATCGGCGCCGCGAGCCTCGTCGCCCTACCGGAATTGAAGAGGTGTCCCGCAAGATGCGCGACAAGAGTGTCGTGCCTCACCAGGAAGCGGCTTTTTCTTCATCTTCCACTTCGATGTTCAATGTTGGACGTTCGATGTTCGATGTTCATCTCCCCTCCCCTCACTCAACCGTCACGCTCTTCGCGAGGTTGCGTGGTTGGTCGATCTCGCAGCCGCGGAGTCGGGCGACATGGTAGGAGAAAAGCTGCAGCGCCACGACTGCGGGAATCGTCGCGACCAGAGGGTGACAACGCGGGATGGCGATGAAGTCATCCATGCACTCGGCGGCTTCATCATCGCCTTCGGTGACGATGCCCAGGATCCTTGCCCCGCGCGCGCGGCATTCCTCGATATTGCCCAGCACCTTGTCCTTGCCCGGAATGTCGCAGGCCAGCGCCACCACCGGCGTGCCATCGACAAGCAATGCGATCGGTCCATGCTTCAGTTCCGCTGCATGATATCCCTCGGCATGGATGTAAGAAATTTCCTTGAGCTTCAATGCCCCTTCCAATGCCACCGGATACATCGGCCCGCGACCGATGAAAAACGCATGTTCTTCGTTGGCGTAGGATTCGGCGATCTTTGCAATTAGCGCATCCTGCGCCACGACCTTTTGCACCAGCGCCGGAATCATTTCGATTTCACGCGCCAAATGAATGCCCTCGTCGCGAGAATATCGCCGGCCACGGCCGATCTTGAGCGCCATCATCAGCAACACCGCCACCTGGCAGGTGAAGGCCTTGGTCGAGGCAACCGAAATTTCCGGACCCGCGTGCAGATAAACTCCCCTGCCCGTTTCACGCGCGATGGTCGAGCCGACGACATTGCACAAGCTCATCACAAAGGCCCCCTTCTGGTTTGCCTCGCGCACCGCCGCGAGCGTGTCGGCCGTCTCGCCCGATTGCGAAATCGCAACCACCAGATCGCGACTGCCAACGATCGGATTCCGATAGCGAAACTCCGCAGCCTGCTGGACCTCGGCATTGATGTCGGCCAAGTCCTCAAACGCATATTCGCCCACCAAACCCGCATGCAGCGAGGTGCCGCAGCCGACGATCACCACGCGGTTGAGGTCGGCTAAATCGCGCGCCGAAGTCCCCATGCCCGCGAGCACCGAAGTACCGAGATTGAGATCAAGCCGCCCGCGGATCGCATTGCCCAAGGAGTCCGGTTGCTCGTGGATCTCCTTCAACATGAAATGCTCATAACCACCCTTCTCCGCCGCCGAGGCATCCATGCCAAGCTCGGCAATCTCGCGCGTGACAGGCACATTGTTGAGATCGCGGATATCGACGGAGTCCGCCGTGACAATCGCGATGTCGTTGTCGTCCAGATATATCACCCGCTGTGTGTGGGCAACGATCGCCGAAGCATCGGACGCAATGATCGTTTCGCCATCGCCCACGCCGATCACGATCGGGCTGCCGCGGCGCGCGGTGATGATGCGACCCGGCTCGCGCGCCGAGAGCACGGCGATGCCAAAAGTTCCTTCGACCTGATGCAAGGCATCGCAAACCGCTTGGAAAAGATCGCCCTTGTCGCAATCGCCGATCAAATGCGAGAGCACTTCGGTGTCGGTTTCCGAAAGGAAATGATGACCCTTGCCCTCAAGCCTCGCACGCAGCGAGCGGTAGTTTTCAATGATGCCATTGTGCACCAAGGCGATGTCACCGCTTTGGTCGAGGTGCGGATGCGCGTTTACCTCGGTCGGCGGCCCGTGGGTTGCCCAACGGGTGTGTGCGATGCCGGTGCTGGCGCGGGCAAACCTTTCCGCCGGCCAGTCGGCGCGCGCGCGATCCTTCAATGCTGCCACCTTGCCCGGAGCCTTCGCCACCGCAATGCGATCGCCATCCATCACTGCGAGACCGGCCGAATCGTAGCCGCGATACTCAAGCCGACGCAGACCATTGATGAGCACCTGAGGCGCCTCCGCTTTGCCAATGTATCCGACGATTCCGCACATGATTTTTGAGGGCTGATGATTTGGTTCGAAACTTCAAGCGACCGGATGCACATCGCGTTGCACGATGGAGCCCGGTAAAGTGGTGGTGCCCGGCCACATTTTGCGACCGGGATAAATCGAGGTGTTGATGCCGGTATGCACGCTGTCGCCGACGATCGCGCCAAATTTCCTGCGCCCCGTGTCGACAAGTTCACCGGCAACGGTCGAGCGATGATTCGATCCATCGTGCCGCAGGTTCGAAGTGGTGGTGCCAGCACCGAAGTTGACGCCCTCGCCAAGCACCGAATCGCCAACATACGACAAATGCCCGATGCTGCTGCGATCGACCACGATGGTGTTCTTGATCTCAACCGACTGACCAATATGGCAGCCATCGCCGATGCTGGTGTTGCCACGAATGTAGCAATTCGGACCAATCTTGCAGTTGCGACCGATCACCACATTTCCCTCGATGAAAACCCCCGGCAAAATCCGCGTGCCTTCGCCGACATGGATCAAGCCCTCGACCACTGCCAAGGGGTGCACTTCGCCATCGATGATGCTTTCACCGAGCGAGCCGACCCATGCTTCGTTGGCGCGCAAAAAATCCCATGGATAGCGGATGAGAAACGAATCGCGCGCAGCAATCGCATCGCCCGCGCCATCAAGCCTCCACGCAATCTTCTCACCCGATGCGTCGAGCAAAGAGCCGCATTCGCCAGCGACAAGCAGCGCCACATCGTCAGCCGCAAGCCACGCATGCGAATGAATGCCCAATGCCGCGGAACCCACCAAGCGTTGCTGGTGCGCGGACAAGGCAATGTTGCCAATCGGGAAATCACCAATCGCCCGACCAAGGGTCAGCGGATGACAGTCGCTTGCTTTGAACTCCATGTGAAAAAATCTATCCGATTTCCTCGCGGATGACCGACGAGAATTTTTCGACCCATGCCCGGCACTCGCCGGCATCCTTGTGTTCGACCAAAACGCGGATCTTGTTCTCGGTGCCCGAGTAGCGGATCAAGTGCCGTCCGTGATCGCCAAACTCGCTGGTCGCGCGATCCATGAGCTCGTTGAGTTTTCCAAGCGTGCCGATCGGCGGCTTCGATGCCACCGGCATGTTGACGAGTCGCGAGGGATACTCGTGCATCACCGCCGCCAACTGGGCGAGCGTTGCATTGCGATCGCGCATCATGCGCAGCACCTGCAAGGCACTCAGGATGCCGTCACCGGTCGTGGCGTAATCGCCAAAAATCAAATGACCCGAATTTTCCCCGCCAAACGAATGTCCGCCCTTGCGCATGCACTCGATGACATTGCGGTCGCCCACCGCCGTCGCCTCGACGCGGATGCCATGACGCTTCATGGCTTCCTTGAGCCCGAGGTTGCTCATGACCGTCGCCACCAAAGTGTCATTGCGCAGTTTTCCCTGCTCCTTGAGGCTGATCGCACAAAGGGCGAGAATCCGATCGCCGCTCACGACTTGTCCGTCCGCATCGGTGAAGATCACGCGGTCGGCATCGCCATCGAATGAGACACCAAGGTCTGCGCCGAATTTCCGCACGAGCTCGCCGGCATTTTCCGGATGCAAAGCACCGCAGCCGTGATTGATGTTGAGTCCGTCGGGCTGAATGCCGGTGGTGTAAACCTCGGCACCAAGCTCCTTGAAAATCAACGGCGCGATGAAATACGCGGCACCATGACCGCAATCGACGACAATCTTGAGTCCGTGCAGCGAGATGTTGTCCGCCGCATTTTTTGCAAACTCGATGTAGCGGCCTCGCGCGTCATCAATCCGATGCGCCTTGCCAATCTGCCGCGTAGGCAATGGCGCGGCCTCCGCGACATCACCCAAAATGTGACGCTCGATCATCGCCTCAAGGTCATCGGAAAGTTTGTAGCCATCAGGCCCGAAAATTTTCAGCCCATTGTCCTCATACGGATTGTGCGAGGCCGTGATCATGATCCCGGCCGCGGCACCCATCGACTTGGTCAAATGCGCCACCGCAGGCGTCGGCAAGGGCCCGACCATGAAGACATCCATGCCCATCGACACCAAGCCACTGGTCAGCGCCGTCTCCAACATGTAGCCGGAAATCCGCGTGTCCTTGCCCACCAAAACCCGGTTGCGGCTCGCCCCAGGCGATCGCAGGACATTGGCCACCGCCTTGCCCGTTCTCAATGCCACCTCCGCCGTGATCGGAAATTCGTTCACCCGCCCGCGGATGCCGTCTGTGCCAAACAATTTCATAGGATCTTATCGAATATATTTCAGATGAAAAAAATACGGTTTAATATTGTTCAAAAAAATTTGAACAAATCAAGCCAAAAGCCAACAATCCCTAGAAAATTGGCATTTTACCCCATCAAGCAGTCTCCCCAAGGGAAACCAAATGAGCGCCACTGCGGCACGGGGAACAAACAAAAAGTACGCCACCGATATGCACCCGCCTCGCGCCGCCGGCAAGCGATAATTTTTCGCGATCAGGCAAGTACCGCCCGCTGGATGCGCCCGGATGGCTTGCTCAGGAAACGCCGAGCCAAAGTTTCAAACTCCTCCGACAAGTCGGTGAGGTGAATCTCAAGGGTCCCATCGCTCTCCTGCGGATTGAGCATGTCGAGGTGCAGCAATTCCTGCTTGAGGTGCTCGGCACAGGTCGTGGCACTATCGACCAAGCGGATGCCATCGGGCAACAAGCGTCGCAAGACCGGAACCAGCAAGGGGTAATGCGTGCAGGCAAGCATCAGAGTATCGATGTCCTTCTCAATGAGCGGCTCAAGGTAGGTTTTGAGAATGAGCTCTGCCGCAGGATGATCGATCCAATCTTCCTCGACGATCGGCACCAGCAAGGGCGCAGGCTGCGCGTGAATGATCAAACCCGTGCGCTTCAATGCCAAGGCGTGCTGGTAGGCATGCGAACGAACGGTCCCACGCGTGGCAATGATCCCTACCCGCCCGGCTGCCGGATCGCTCAGCGCCGATTCGACGCCGGCCTCGATCACACCGATCACGGGCAGATCAAAATTTTCCCTGAGCATTGGCAGGGCGTGCGCGGTGGCGGTGTTGCAGGCGACGACGATCGCCTTGACCCCGCGTTCGACCAAAAACTTCGCGTCCTCCTGCGCAAAACGCCGGATCGATTCCGGGCTTTTCGAACCGTAAGGCAAACGCGCGGTGTCGCCGAGGTACAGGATGTTCTCGCGCGGCAGCAAATCCTGCACCGCACGCACCACGGTGAGACCTCCCACTCCCGAATCAAAAAATCCCAATGGCGCCGAGTTCACGCGCCGGATCTTGCCCATTCCACGCCCTCCGACAAGACGGAAGCGCGCCACTGATTGCCAAACATTCTCAAGCTTCGAAAATCCAGCGAAATGCGGCATCCATGCGCGGACGCAACTCAACCGGCAAGTCGATCAAGGCCATTCGCTCACGGACCTTGTCCGCATGGATCAAACCGGCATCCGACAGAAATTTCACCAAGCTCAGATCCTTCGGCCGCCCCACCAGAATTTTAATCGCACACAGATCGTGAGGTTCCAGCGCATGTGCCTTGTCAGCCCCAGGCACTGGCACGAGACGCTCACGCCAACCGGAAGGAAAGGTATCGACTATGGAATCACGCATGATGTCCGCATGATAGCCATGGCGCAGATAGTAGGAGCGGTTTTCACCAAGAGCCTCATGCCACATCATGGCGACCAATTCATCAAAGGGATCCGGGTAAAGGTCGGCATCGAAGGTGGTGGTCAAGGGCCCCTGGTTTTTTCCCAACTCGGGAAACGATGCCAGCAAGGATGAAGAACCCAACACAATGAGCGATTGGTTTTCCGCAAGCGCCTGTGCGGCCCTGATGAGGTGCTGAAGCGCGGAGAGATTCATGGGTATGCTGCGATCTTCGAGAACCCGACAAATGGCGAACAGGATTTGATCACCTCAGCATCATGGTTGTCCGCCACAAGAAAATCGATCAGCTCACGCATGCCGGCATCCGAGGCTTGCGCCTCATGGATCCACCTCTGCCATTCGATCAGCGGCGCAGGATGCACCCTCCCGCCGGCCATCCAACGCTCAATGTTGGCCAAGGGAATCTCGAGCTCCTCCGGATGATCCTCAAGATACGCCGCAATCCTTCGCCAGTGAACCAAGCGGTCTTCCCTCATGAAATGATGGTCTTCAGCGGACATGAATCGAAGTCGACTCACCCAAACTGCTTGCCCGGTCAGAAATGTCAATCTCACGCCCGCCATTGGGGTTCGACATTCCGGCCGACTTGAGGCCTATTCCCCGCATGCCGACCGTCCAAATCAAAAACATCACCTATCACCCGTCAATCTGGCCAAAGATGATCGGCGAGGCCTCGCGCGATGCGAAGCCGGGCGACCTCGTGCAAGTGCTCGATAAGGATGGCGGCGCCTTTGGCTGGGGCCTCTGGAATCCGAAGTCGCGCATGCCCCTACGCATCGTGAGCCATTCGAGCGAGGAAATCGACGAGTCGTTTTTCGACGATGCGATCCGCCGCGCCGCCTCAATGCGCCGTGAGATGCTTGCGCTCGACGAAACGACCGAGGCCTACCGCGCGATCCATGGCGACGCCGATTTCATGCCCGGCATCGTCGCCGACAAATTCGCCGATGTGCTCTCGGTGGAAATTACCAACCTCGCCGCATGGCAACGCCTGCCACGCTGGATCCCGATCCTTCACGAATGCCTCGACACCCAACGCGTTGTCATCGGCATCGACTCGGAACTCGCCCGCATCGAAGGCATCCCCCGCAGCGGCGGCGCGACCTCCGACAATGTCCGCTCGGTGAAAATCCGCGAACACGGCATTCGCTACGAAATCGATTTCAGCACCGGCCACAAAACCGGCTTCTTCTGCGATCAACGCGATAACCGCAAACTCTTCGCCTCACACGCCAAAGACCGCTCGGTGCTCGACCTCTGCTGCTACACCGGCGGCTTCTCGATCTCCGCCGCACTCGCCGGCGCCAGCGAGGTGACCGCAGTCGACCTCGACGAAACCGCGATCGAAATGGCCAAACGCAACGCCAACCTCAACTCGGCACGCGTGAAGTTCACCCACGCCGATGCCTTCACCTGGATCCGCACGATGATCGAAAACGGCCGCACTTGGGACCTCGTGATCGCCGACCCACCAAAATTCATCCACGGCCGCGAAGATGAAACCGGCATCGCGAAATACGCCGACCTCAACAAGCTCGCCCTCCAACTCGTCAAACCCGACGGCATCTTCGTCACCTGCTCATGCTCCGGCCAACTCGGCGCCGATGACTTCGAACGCACCGTCATCGCCGCCGCCCACCGCACCAACCGCCGCCTCCAGATCATCCAGCGCACCGGCGCCGGCGCCGACCACCCGACGCTCTCCAACTACCCGGAATCCCGCTACCTCAAGGTGATCTGGTCGCGCGCGCTTTGATTGAAATTTTCCTGCCAAAAGAGTGTTTTTCACGCTCGCATTACACATATACTTGGCACATATACTTGACTTTTAAGAGTTGCCTGCCAATCTTCCCCATATGGCCCAACTCACAATCTACTTGGATGCGGACACGCAGAAAAAAGTCGAGGCCGCCGCTCGCCGTGAATCGATTTCACTCTCCCGCTGGGCGCGCGACCACCTTGCCCGCGCCGCCGATCAGGACGATGCGTCGGCATGGAGCCACCTCTCGGCATTCACCGGCACGGTCGACAAATCGTTTGCCATTCCCACGCGCGAACGCGGCCACCGCGCCATTCCGAATCTCGAAGACTAAGTTCGATGTACTGCCTCGACACCAACATCTAGTCCTACATTTTGCGTCAGCCAAACAAGGCACTGATCCGCAATCTCAGTTCCAAAAAGACAGCCGACCTCTGCCTTGCGGAACTCACGCGCGCGGAGTTGCTCTATGGCGCCTTGAGAAGCAGCCAGGCCACTCACCTGCGCCAACGCATCAACGATCTCCTCTCACCCTACGCCCACTTGCCCTTCGGTGGTGAGGCTGCCGAGCATTATGCCGACATCCGCATGCGCCTGGAAAAAGTTGGCAAACCGATCAGCCCCAATGATCTCATCATCGCCGCTACCGCAAGAGCCGCCCGTGCGACATTGGTGACCGCCAACCTTCGCGAATTTTCCCGCGTACCCGGTCTGAAATGCCGCGACTGGACAGCGGGCTGATGCCATCACCTTCCGCTCAATCGCCGATCCGTATCTCGCTGGGATTCCAGCTCGGCTCGGGCATGGTCATTTTCAGCTTCTTCATCGTGTCGAGCACGATCCTTGCCACGCAAAGGTTACGATACCACTTGCGGTCGGCCGGCACCACATGCCAAGGCGCGTGATCGGTCGATGTTTCGGAAATGACATCTTCGTACGCCTTCATGAAGTCATCCCACAACGCGCGATCCGCGAGATCATCGGGGTTGAACTTCCAATGCTTGTTAGGATTTTCCAAACGCGACTCGAGCCGGCGTTTCTGTTCTTCCTTCGAAATGTGCAGAAAAACCTTCACGATCGTCGTACCCTCTTCCGCAAGCATGCGCTCAAAATCGATAATGTGCCGCGTGCGGCGTTTCCAAACGTCGTCGGTAAAAATCTTTTTCACGCGCACTGCGATCACATCTTCGTAGTGACTGCGGTTGAAGATCACCAACTCCCCGCGCCGCGGCACCTTCGAGTGAATGCGCCACAGAAAATCATGCGCCAGCTCCTCTTCGGTCGGTTTCTTGAACGATCTCACATGAATGCCCTGCGGGTCGATGTGCGAAAAAACATGCTTGATGCAGCCATCCTTGCCGCCGGTGTCCATCGCTTGCATGACCACTAGGATCCGATGTTTGTTCTGCGCGTAGAGGAGCTTCTGTTGCTCCTGGAGCTGCTTCTGCAATTCACGAAACTGCGGCTCGTAGTCATCCTTGCCATTGCCGACAAACAGCAACTTTTCATCGGCCCCAATCTTGCCGAGATGAACCTTGCCTCCCGGCTTGACCCGATAGTGTTCCAACGCTCCGCTGACTGGCATGACCGATCCTATGCCCGGCATCCCCCGCTTTGACAAGCCCCGCCTGTAAAAGTCACACAGCGCGCGGTTTTCGTGATTGAAACGCGATCCGGCCTGCGATGTCCTCTTGCAATGGCTCGTCCAAGGAAATCCGCCACCAAGCCCGCACACCCGGAGCAACTCTCGACAGCCATCCACATCGGCGCCAGCGCGGTTTCAATGTTAGTCGCCACGGGCAACGGCGATGGCACACTCGACGCCGTTGATTTCCTCGAACAACCCGCACCAGTCGCCCGCGACATTTTCCGCCACGGCGCCATCAGCCTCGCCACCACCGAACGCGTGGTTTCAATCATCCGCGATTTCCAAAAATCCATCGATGAACTCGGCCTCAACTCCCACGAGATCACACGCGCCGCCGTCACCAACATTCTCAGCGAAGCAAAGAATCAGGAAACCTTCATGAACCGGATCCGCGTCGCCTGCGGTCTGCGCCTCGGCGCGATCGACGATGGTGAAATGACGCGCCTGATCTATCTCAAGACCCGCCGCCGCCTCAGTCACTTGCCCGGCATGAAAAAAGGCGCGACGCTCGTGCTCCATGTCGGCCCCGGCAACACACGCGCGCTCCTGTTTCAAAACGGTCTCATCACCCGCTACACCAGCTACCGCATGGGCACCCACCGCACGCGCGAGGCAGTCGAAGCATCCCACGCCGAAGGTGGCAGCTTGCTGCGCGTGATCCGCGAACACACCTCCGGCAACATCGCGCAAATCGGCTTGGATTATTCCGACATCCGCATCGACGGCATGGTCGTGATCGGGCACGAAATCCAATCGGTCGCGCCGGAGCTCATCAAACCCAACAATGCCTGCACGCTCAAGTCGTTGCGGCAGTTCACCACCGACACCGCCAACCTCAGCGATGCGGAAATCGTTCGCCGCTACCAACTCGATTACCAAACCGCCGAGGCACTCCTGCCTGCTCTCGAAATCAATCTCGCGATTGCCGAGGCGATGAAACTCAGCGAAGTGCGCATCCCGGAAAGCGATTACGAAAAAGGCCTGCTGCACGATCTTTTGGTTTCGGAAGATCTCGCCGATACCTTCGCCGAGGAAGTCCTGCGCTCTTCGCGCATTCTCGCCGAGCGCTATCAATCGGATCCCACCCACGGCGAACATGTCGGCAATCTCTGCAAACGCTTCTTCGACGCGCTCGCCGACCTCCACCAACTCACCGCCCACGACGCGCTTCTGCTTCAAGTCGCCGCGATCCTTCACGAGGTCGGCACCTATGTCAGTCCACGTGCCCATCACAAGCACTCGGAGTATCTTATACTCAATTCGGAGATCTTCGGCCTCGACCGCACCGATGTGACCATCGTCGCGCAAATCGCACGCTACCACCGCCATTCCTGTCCGAGCCTCGAGCACCCGGGCTACGCCGCACTCGACACCGAGGACCGCATCCGCGTCTGCAAACTCGCCGCCCTTTTGCGCGTCGCCGACGCACTCGAACGCACCCACGCCCAACGCGTCTCGCAAATCGAAATCCATCGCGAAGAAAAACGCCTCCGCATCCGCCTCCCCGGCCTTGCCGATGCCGCAGTCGAACGCCTCGCGATGACCTCCAAGGCCGACCTCTTCGAACAGGTCTTCGGACTCACCGTCATGATCGACGAGGAAATTTGAAATTCACCGCCACTTCCCGCATCCCATGCCCATTCCCTACATCAACCGCGAACTTTCCTGGGTCGAATTCAACCAACGCGTGCTCAACGAAGCGCTGCGCGAAGATCTGCCCTTGCTCGAACGCGTGAAGTTCCTCGCCATCACGGCCTCGAACCTCGACGAGTTTTTCCAAGTCCGCATCGGCGGCCTGATGGCGATGAAACGCGGCGGGATCAAAAAGCCCGACCTCTCGGGCCTCACTCCCACTGCCAACCTCAACGCACTACGCCAAAGAATCCTGCGCATGAGCGACGAGCAATACACACTCTTCAACCAATCGCTCATTCCCGCACTCCGCAAGGCCGGCATCCTCGCGCTCAACATGAGCGACCTGAACCACGAACAGGCCACCCAGGCACTCAACGCGTTCGAAGACCAAATTTCACCACTGCTCACGCCGCTCGCCGTCGACCTCAACGATCAGCCACCGGCCGTTCCCGCACTGCAAATGGTCATCGCATGCCGTCTCATCGAAACGGAAAGCGAAACCACACGCTTCGCACTCATAACGATTCCCGATTCAATCAGCCGGCTTGTTCCGATCAACGCCGGATCCAACACCTTCGCATTCATACTCGTCGAGGACCTCGTCGCCGCCCACGCGGAACAACTTTTCCCCGGCGAAAAAGTCGCCGCCACCACCGCGTTCCGCGTCACCCGCAATGGCGACATCGCCGTGCAGGAGGAGGACGCAACCGACCTCGCCGACGAAATGGAGGAAATCCTCAGCGCCCGCCGCTTCGCAGACACCGTGCGCCTCGAAATCCGCGCCGATGCACCCAAGGACCTTGCACGCATGATCCAACAAGTCACCGCCGCGAGCACCGCCGAAATCTACCGCATCCCCGGACCTCCCGGCCTCGCGTCATTCATGGATCTCGTTTTTATCGCCGACTTCGACCACCTGCGCGATGCCGACTGGCCCGGCCAAAGCTCGCCCTCAATCGTTCCCGGCTCATCGATGTTCGAAACGATCGCCTCCGGCGACCTGATGCTTTTCCACCCCTACGAATCCTTCGAACCCGTGCTCCGCCTGCTCGAAGAAGCCGCGAGCGATCCGGATGTCATCGCGATCAAACAAGTGCTTTACCGCACCGCTAAAAAATCGCGCATCATCAACGCGCTGATCAAAGCGGCCGAAAACGGCAAGCATGTCACCGCACTCGTCGAGCTCAAGGCACGTTTCGATGAAGCACGCAACCTCGATCGCGCCGACGAACTCCAACGCGCCGGCGCCCAAATCGTTTACGGCGTAAAAGGCCTCAAAACCCACGCCAAAATCTGCATGATCGTGCGCCGCGAGTCTGGCCACCTCCGCCGCTATGTCCACCTCGGCACCGGCAACTACAACGAAACGACCTCACGCCTTTACACCGACATTTCCTACCTCACCTGCAAGGCGGATTACGGCAATGATGCTTCGCTGTTCTTCAACGCCGTCACCGGTCGCTCAAAATTGCTCCGTTTTCAGCGGCTCGTCCCCGCGCCCACCACGATGAAGCCGATGCTGCTCGACCTCATTTCCGGCGAAGCCGAACGCGCGCGCCAAGGCCTCCCGGCGCGCATCATGGCGAAGGTCAACTCACTCCAAGATCCCGACATCATCGCCGCCCTCTACGACGCTTCACGTGCCGGCGTTGAAATCAAACTCAACATCCGCGGCATCTGCTGCCTCAAACCCGGCGACCCGAAACATTCGAAAAACATCGAAGTCATATCCGTCATCGATCGCTTCCTCGAACACGCGCGCATCTTCCATTTCCTCCAAGGCGGGGATTCGGAAGTCTACATCGCCTCCGCCGATTGGATGACCCGCAACCTAGAAAAACGCGTCGAGCTGATGATCCCCATCGCCGAACCCACCCTCAAACGCCGCCTCATCCGCATCCTCGAAACCTACTTCAACGACGAGACCCAAGCCTCGCGCATCCTCCCCAACGGCAGCTCCACCCGCGTCACCAAACCCACCCGCGGCAAAGGCCTCCGCGCTCAGGAACATTTCTACCAACAGGCAAAAAAAGCAGCCAAAGCTCGCGAACACGAACGCGCCATGACCTTCGAACCCCACCGCCCAGCGGATTGAGGCCGCGGCGGGAAGAGTTAGTGGTTGTGGGTTATTAGTCATTGGGGAAAAGAAGGAAGAAGTGACCTCTTCACCGTGGTGGCGGATTTCATCCGCCAAACCCCTTCTTCAACAATTCCAATTCGATAGCATCGATGCCGCGAACCGCTTCGCCCTACCTTTCTTCAAGAGGCCTACTCCAAGGATAGATAAGAGCAGGATGCACCAGCTACGAAGAAGAAGCCGCTACACCTTCCTCTTTCCCAATAACCTCTGAAGAATAACCACCCCCCCGTCACCGCTTCGATTTGTCGAAGGCGGCATCGAAGGCCACACCGCTGACCGGGAAATCAAGACTGCGCACAAAGGAAGCGGCTTCAGCACCGCCGTGCACGCGATCCATGCGAATGTCCTCCCACTCTACCGAGAGCGGACCGCCGTAGCCGATGTCATTGAGCGCAACAATAATGTCTTCAAACTCAATGTCACCGCGACCGGGTGAGCGGAAGTCCCAGAACCGGCGAGCATCGCCGAAGTTGGTATGACCTCCAAAAACCCCCACCGTTCCGTCGCCGTGACCCCACCACACATCCTTGATGTGCACATGATAAATGCGCTCGGCGAACTCGCGGATGAATTTCACATAATCCACCCCTTGATAACCAAGATGCGAGGGATCGTAGTTGAAACCAAACCGCTTGTGATGCCCCACCGCCTCGAGCGCGCGTTTGGCCGATGCGATGTCGAAGGCAATCTCGGTCGGATGCACCTCGAGCGCGAAATTTACATTCACTTTTTCAAAGGCATCAAGGATCGGCAGCCAACGCTTGGCAAAGTCCTTGTAGCCCTTGTCATAATATTCCTGCGAGGTCGGCGGGAACGCATAAATCGAATGCCAGATCGACGAACCAGTGAAGCCGTTGACCACTGCCGGAATGACCGCATCATCACCCAAAGGCTTCACATCAAAAAACGCCCGCGCCGCCTTGGCCGTCGTGATCATTTTTTTGGCCGCACGCTTGCGCACACCTTCTGGGTCACCATCACCCCAAACATCCGCAGGCAAAATCGCCTTGTGCCTCAAGTCGATCGGATCACACACGGCCTGACCGACAAGGTGATTTGAAATCGCATGACAGGTCAGCCCGTGATCCGCCAGCAGCTCCCACTTATCGCGCACATACGATTTGCTCGATACCGCCGCATCGACATCGAAGTGATCCCCCCAACAAGCAAGTTCCAAACCGTCGTAGCCCATCTCGTAGGCAAGCGCGGCAAGTTTCTCGAGCGAAAGATCGGCCCACTGGCCGGTGAAGAGTGTGACGGGGCGGGACATGATGATTGGCGGATTGCTTGTGCAGAATCCAGACATCAGGACGGATCATCAATCCAAATTATCACGCCACACGACCGCGATCGCGGCATGCGTGAAATCTCAAGCCCTGAAATGCTCGCGCGAAAATGCAATTTTCTCCGCACTCCCGAGGCCCGGATGAGACTTGTGCTGCGCGACCACCGGCTCAAGCCGCCGCAACAACCCCACGCCATTCGCCATCTGGATCGCCAGGCCCGGCCGAGCATTGACCTCGATCATCAGCGGCCCAAGGTCCTCATCGATCATGAGATCCACGCCAAGATAACCCAAGCCGGTCATCTCCTGGCAGGTCACCGCAATGTCCAAAATCCTCTCCCATTCCGGCAACTGAATCCCAAGCAAGGGCACCTTCAGATCCGGATGCATGTCCGTCACTTTTCCATGATGAACCGCGCGAACCGTGCGACCACTCGCAAGGTCAATGCCGATACCCAATGCACCCTGATGCAAATTTGCCCGACCGTCAGACTCCTTCGTCGCCGCCCGCAGCATCGCCATCACAGGGTAGCCGTGAAGCAACACGATTCGGATATCCGGCGCCCCTTGATAGCTAATCGCCGTGAGCAAGCCCGCAGGCTTCACACGATACTCAACCAAGGCCACATCACGTTGACCGCCGAGACTGTACAGCCCGCCAAGAATGTTCGACGCGTGATGACGCAGCTCAGCACCACTCAGTGCCGCACCACTCGGTTTGAAAAATTTACCTCCCTCGCGCCGATCAATGACCAACACGCCCCGGCCACCCGATCCGCAGGCGGGTTTGATCACAAATGATTCATGATCCTTGAGCGCGACCTCGAGCCTGGCCACATCGTGCGGCGTCCGAATCACGGCATAAGTCTTGGGCGCCGACAATCCACGCTCTTCAGCCAAGGCCTTGGTCTGCAACTTGTCATCCACCAGACGATAAAGCCGCCGCGGATTGTTCGGCAAAAGATAACGCGCATTGCGCATGTTGATTCCGACCACTCCCTGCTCGCGCAGCTCCCGCGGCGTCATCAGCCAACGATGCCACCACGGCGCAGGAATTTCACTCATTGCCGATTGCATGATTCGATCAGCCTCCGGAAAAAGTTCGGAATCGAAACAACTCGGAAATCCGGTAACCGGTATAACGCCCGATCATCAAAATGCCCGCAAGCAAGACGAGCAGCAACTCAGGGAAATAAAACGCCCAATGCTGAATCTGCCCCATGCGCATGAAAAGATATGCCAACACCGCCACCACCAACGAACCGCCGACCTGCACCAACGCGCTGCGCCTTCCCTCCTCCTCCCAGATCAACGACATCCGTTCGATCGTCCACGCGAGAATAATCATCGGAAACAGCGTGATCTGCACGCCACCGGTCATCCCAAGACGATAGCTGACGACACTCATCAGCATCATCAGCATGGTGACAATCACCACGCAGGCCGCCACGCGCGGAACGACCAGGAGGTTGAGCCTTGAAAGCATAAATCGAAGCCACACGCCCACACCGATCAAAACCGCAAACATCACCAACCCACGCCCAAGCGGAATTTGCAAAAACGCCAGCGCTAAAAGCACCGGCATGAAGGTGCCGAGCGTGGCCATGCCGACCAAATTTCTCATCACCACTACCACAAATGCTCCCAAGGGGATCAGAACGATGTAGCGAAACACCGCGCGCTCGGAGAGCGGCAAGCCGAGGATCGTCGCAACCAAAAGCGGCGACTCGCGCAGGTCGGTAAGACTGGCAAGCGGGATGCGATCCTTCACGACCGTGAAGGTGACCCGCGAATTTTCACCACCATTCACATCGAGCAGGGGCCCCTCACCTCGATGCCACACAAAGACATTACGAGCATTGGGCACCACACCCGGCTCGGACGGATCCCGCACCTTCCATGCCGCACCATCAAAGTACTCGACCATCGGCAGCGGCGCCTGACTCCCCCGATCCTCATTCAAGCTCACCCCATAGGCCATCCTTGCCGGCACACCCGCCATCTCAAGCAAATCGATGCCCATCCGGATCATCGGGTTGCCCATGAACTCTTTGGCATAGTGCTTTTTCAAAAGCACAAACTCCTGCGGTTTTTGCTCATCTTTGATCTGCTCAAACAACGCGACAAAGAGCGCATCCGGATCGGAGCTGATCGATTTGAGCCGCGCCACGATGGCACGCGCCGCCTCACCCGCAGGCCCTTGAATGATCGTCGCTCCATCGACCTCGGCCTTGCCCGGCACCGGCTCCGCGCCGCTTTCAATCGACTCGGGCAAACGCACACGGAAATACAAAGCCTGCCCACCCTCGCGATTCTCCGCCGACCACACGGCATCGCTCTCATCACCATCGTGCTCGATGTTGTAATGATATCCAAGCGAGCCGGATTCCTGGCCCGCGTCTTTCGATGCGGCTGCCGAAGGCAAAGCCAACCTTGCTTTCACCCGCTCACCATTGGCGAGAAACGAAACCCTTGCCTCGATCTGCCAATCATAACTCTGCTCGCCCATCAAGAACGGCACCCCAAGGCGCGACGATTTGTAAGCTGCCAAACCGCCACCCAGACAGATCAGCGCCAGCACCAGCATCGGAAACTTCCACTCCGATTTCATGCGGTTTTCATGGTGGTTCAGCGAAGGATATTCTGATCGGCCAGATGGGTGCGCGACACATCCACCCAACCAAGATCCCTGATGATGCTGCGACCGATCAACACCGGCGAAAGCATGTTGCCGCGATTGTTGAGGGTGAACTCACCGCGAAATTTCCGCTCACCCAAACGGAACGACAAAAGCACCACCTCGCGCGCCACCGACACACCACCCGGTTCCTTGATCTTTGCAATCCTCACCATCGGTGCCTCAAGTCGACCGCTGATGGTTTTGTCCTTGCGCGAGTCCTTGACCAAAAAACGCACCCACTTCTTGCCATCGCGCTCGAAGAATTCCTTTTCCTCGGCGTGGATCGAACTGGTCAACGCACCCGAGTCGAGCTTCGCCTGCAGCTTTCCGGGAAAGCCCTTGATCTCGATATCCTCACGCCAGCCATACACACGCACCAACTCCGGGCTCACCGGTTTTGCGACAGCCGCCTTGGCCGCATCGGCATTCTCCGCCGCCTGCGTGTCATCGGGATCGACCACCACATCGTCGGCAACTGGCTTTGGCGCAGGGGTCTCAACTTTTGCCGCCTGCTCTTCGACTGCAGCCGCCTGCATGGCCGGCATCAAAGCCATCCATGCGATTGATACAAAAACCTTGGCTAATCCGCTCATGAAAAACGACACACGCACGCACAACGACTATCCCCGGCAAATCCGCCGCTTGCAATGGAAAACCGAAGACTCAAACCAAAAGCAAGATGCCCGTTTTCCATGCTTGGCAGGTTCTTGATTCCTGTAAAAATTGCAACCATGCAGACCGCATCATACCTCAAGGATCTCTTCGGGCTTACTGGCAAAACCGCTGTCATCATCGGCGGCACGGGAGAACTTTGCGGCGCCATGGCCGTCGGCCTCGCACGCGCAGGTGCCGAAGTCGTGCTCGGCGGTCGCATCCCCGAAAAGGCCGAGAAACGCCTCGCCGAAATCGAATCGTTCGGCGGTGAAGGATATTTCGTTCCGGTCGATGTCACTTCGCGCGACTCACTTCACCACCTACTCGATACGGTCCTCGAGCGCTCGGGCAAGGTCGATATCCTCATCAATGGCGCAGGCACCAACTCCCCCACTCCATTTCTCGAGATCCCGGAGGACGAATACCAACGCATCATCGATACCAACCTCACCGCCATCTTCCGCGCATGCCAGGTCTTCGGCCGGTATTTCTTGGATCAAACTCAACCGGCATCAATCATCAACCTCGGCTCCATCTCCGGCCTCAATCCGCTCTCGCGCGTCTTCACCTACTCGGCATCCAAAGCCGCCGTCCACAACCTCACCCGCAACCTCGCCCGCGAATGGGCCGACAAGGACATCCGCGTCAACACACTCGTGCCGGGATTCTTCCCTGCCGAACAAAACCGCAAGGTGCTCGACGAATCCCGCGTCCTCGACATCCTGCGCCAAACCCCGGCCTCACGCTTCGGCAATGCCGAGGAACTCATCGGCGCCACACTCCTGCTCGCCTCATCCAAAGCCGGCTCATTCATCACCGGTACCGAAATGATCGTCGACGGCGGATTTCACGCGATGACGATCTAGTCACCACCGATTTCAAAAACAAAAAAAACGCCCGACTCCTCACCGGAGACGGGCGTTTGTTTTGAATGGTTCGACTTATTCGCCGAGACCGAAGCGCACGAAGCGGGTCACCGTGAAGGTGTCACCGAGCTCCTTGCCCTTAGCTTCGAGGAATTGCGTGACGGTGACCTTGTCGTCCTTCACGAAAGCCTGCTCAAGGAAGCAGCTCTCGGCATAGAACTTGCCGACCTGACCCTTGAGGATGTTCTCGATGATGTTTTCCGGCTTGCCGCTATCGGCAAGGCGTGCGCGGAAGATTTCCTTCTCGGCCTCGACGACCGACTCAGGAATGTCGTTGCGCGACAGACCCTTCGGTGCGCAGGCGGCAATGTGCAAGGTGAGGTCCTTGACCATGTCGCGGAAGGCATCGCTCTTCGCCGACTCGGGCTTGGTGGTACCCACTTCGATGAGCACGCCAACCTTGCCCGGAGGGTGGATGTAAAAGGAAATCACACCAGAGGGAGCAGCATCAAAACGCACATACTTGCGGAACTGGAGGTTTTCACCCACTTCCACCACCTTGGCCTTCACGGTGTCCTCGATGCTGTACTCACCCATCGAAACCGCCAGCGCCGCAGCGTGGTCGGCCGCGTTGGCGGACTCAAGGGTATCGGCGATCTGGTTGACGAAGGCCTGGAAGTTTTCGTTCTTCGACACGAAGTCCGTCTCGCAGTTGACCTCGAGCAAAATGCCCGAAGCGCCATTTGCGGCAACGCGGGCGGTGATGATGCCCTCGTTGGCGGCGCGGTCGGCCTTGGCACCTGCCTTGGCGATGCCGCGCTCGCGGAGCAGCTTGATGGAGGCTTCAAGATCGCCGTTGGTTTCGGTGAGGACCTTTTTGCAGTCCATCATCCCGGCGTTGGTCTTGTCGCGGAGTTCTTTGACAATTGCAGCAGTAATCATGTGTGAAATTTCTGTGAAGTTGTTGTTTCGCAAAACACCAAAGGATCAACCCTTGCGGGAGGTCACCATGGCATCGACGAGATTCTGGAGAATGATGCGGATCGAGCGGATCGCGTCGTCATTGCCCGGAATCGGATATTGGACGAGGGCCGGATCGGCGTTGGTGTCGACCAGCGCAACGATCGGGATTCCAAGGCGGCGAGCCTCAGCCACGGCGATGGTCTCGCGGGCGGAGTCCACGATCACCACGGCATCAGGCTTCTTGTCCATGTCGCGCACGCCACGGAGGTTGCGCAGAAGCTTTTCACGCTCACGGCCGAGAGCAGCGAGTTCCTTCTTCGACATGGCCTTGAATTCAGGCTGCTTCTCGATGTTCTCAAGATACTTGAGACGCTCCACCGACTTACGCACAGTCGCGCTGTTGGTAAGCATGCCGCCCAGCCAGCGGTGGTTGACGTAATGTTGCCCGGTTGCCTCGGCAGCTTCGCGGATCGCGTCTTGCGCCTGGCGTTTGCAGCCGACGAAGAGGACCTTCTTGCCCTTGCCCGTGAGGTCGGAGAGAAACGCCGCGGCCTTGTCGAGCTGCTGAACGGTTTTCTCGAGGTTGATGATGTAGATCCCGCCCTTGTCCTTCATGAGGAAGGGCTTCATGCGTGGGTTCCACTTTTTCGTCTGGTGTCCGTAGTGGACGCCGGCGTCCACCATGTCGTTGATGAGTTCGTTGATCATTTGATATATGGTTTCCCGCCTTGAATCAGGTCGGGCGATTCTCGAAGACCCGCCGCATGGGATGTTCCCTCTGGTCTTCTTTGGTAGCTTTGCGGCGCAAAAGGGACGCGCGTGATAGGGGCGCCCCCAGCCGCTGGCAAGGAAAATCCGATGAAATCGGTGAAATCCGCCACGATTTCAGGCCGGCCTGAGCAGGTAACCCGCCACCCAGCCCTCCTCGCCGCCTTCATTCCGGCACCAGTGCCAACCATGAATCTGACGCAGTGATTCCAAGAAGTCGCCGCGCCGGATTTTCAAAACCGTGGGGTCAAATGCCTCGATCACCGAAAAGCGCCCGTCGCCAAGCGGCTTGAGAATTTCCTCGGGAATATAGCCGTCATTGCCTACCGAATCGCTGGCCCAAACCCAGCCGGGCCATGTCCGGTCGGCCGCACCGACCAGCACCTCGTCGCCGGGCGCAAGGCGAATGGGTTCGCTGTCGTTATCCTCGTAGTCGGAATTGGCGGTGTGCTTGGCCATGGCTCGTGACGCGACCCAATCACACACAGCGCCCCTTGGCCAAGACCGAATTCACCACGCTTCTGCGTAGGTCACGAAATGCCAATCATTTGCCACAATCGGACCTTCCCCCCGATTGACATGCACCACATCACCAACGACCCCGATCAAGAACTCGTCGAGCTCGCCCAAAACGGAGACACCCGCGCCTTCGACTCACTCATCGAAAAACACCACTCACGCCTCTACGGCCTCGTCTACCATATGACCTCGCACCACGAGGACAGTCACGACATCCTGCAAGAAGTCTATTCGCGCGCATTCCGCTCGATCCGCAGCTTTCGCGGCCACTCGAGCTTTCACACCTGGATCCACCAAATCGCCGTAAACCACACGCTCAATTTCCTGCGCAAACGGAAACGCCGCTCAGGCATCAGCCTTCAGGAAATCGTTTCCAACGACGGCTGCGATCCGGCACTCGTCGACCCCAGCCACCGCGTCAATCCGGAACGCCAAACGATCGTTCGCGAACTCCGCGCACGCCTCAACGAAGCGTTCAAAAAACTCACCGATGCCCACCGCCGCGTCGTGACGATGTTTGACCTTCAAGGCATGTCACACGGCGAAATTGCCCGCACGCTCAACACCTCCGAAGGAACCATTCGCTCGCGCTTGCATTACGCCCACCTGCAACTGCAATCAGCCTTGCAAGACACATGGAACGAACGGTTTTGCGATTGAGAGAAATTCAACCCCAATCCCAAACTCAAACACGCAGTCGCAAATCCCGCGCGCTCCATAGCAAGTCGGCCGCAGGACGTGCGCTGCCTCTCAGTTTCCGCGCGCCATCTTTGCGCCTTGGGCTGAAGCGTTCTCTCGCGCCGGCGAAGGCTTCGTTGACAAATGCCTTGCTGCCAATCACCGCGCCATCGGTGAAATACCGCACGCGGCAGCGCAGCATTACCGCCATGCCAAGATCGGGCAGCACGGTGCCGTTCTCCTTCGCTTCCAAGGCTTCCGCAGTGTTCATCTGCGGCCTCACCACTCCTTTTTCGACATTGGCGTTTCCACTCTTGCGGCCCAAGGCAAGCCCCATCGCGCGCCGATAGATGCGCGAAATTTCTTTCCATCGATCCGCCTCGAAGCCTGCTCCCTGATGGCTCATGCAGGCTCGAACCAACCCCTCGCGCGCTTTCTTGCCATTGCCCTTTGGTCCGCCTCCCACTGCCTCGCCATAGCTGCTCCAGCGATATTCGGCTGGATCGGAGACCATTCCCGCGCGAACCGGATTGAGATCAATGTACGCCGCCATCGTCCGCGCCGCGATGCCGCTTTCGACGATGACACTCTTGTAGCGCTCTTCCCACAAAGTGCCTGTGCGGTTGTGCGTGCGATTGAACCACCGCGTGAAGCGCTGCAGCACGGTTTTCATGAACTCGCTCAAATCGTGCATGCGATAGGTGAAGCGGGCATGAATTTCAGCAACGAGGGCCGCATTTCCAGCCTTGCGCGCGTCGGACAATTCCTTCGCCACTGTGGCCACGAAGGCTTCCGTTTGGATTGCAGTTAGGCGTTTCAAAAGCTCTGCATCGGAGATCCCGCCTGCGGGCATCGGTGGCACTTCGAGCAGGATGTGGATGTGGTTCGACATCAGGCAGTAGGACAAAATTCGGCAGCCCGAGAAATTTTCCTGCATGCGCATGAAGGCCCGAAATCGCTCACGCTCGATTTCCTCAAAGACAAATCGCCGATCCACCACACGGCTGATGCAGTGGTAAATCGCCGGCTTTTCCGCCGAATCCTTCCACGGCGCCAACCACCGCTTGCTGCTCATGAGTCACCTCCTCCCATGCCCCACCATTTACCACAGCCATCCCCGACGGCAAGAAGAATCTCTACAATTTGTCTGGGAAATTGTAGAGTAAGTCATAAGCCATCACCAATCCGCACGCTCACACGCCAAAAAACGATACCCTATCCAACTTTGGATTTGGGTTCACTCCCTCACCGATGCCCGGCGCAAGCGATCCATGATCGCCAATCCGCACGCTCACACGCCAAAAAACGATACCCTATCCAACTTTGGATTTGGGTTCACTCCCTCACCGATGCCCGGCGCAAGCGATCCATGATCGCCACACCAAGGCCGGTCTCGCTCACCGGTTCGGCCACAATCGCATCGAGCCCGGCCTCATCGAGACTGCGCATCACATAAAACAAACGGATCGCCGCCTCGGCGAGCTTTCCGCTGCCGGGGCTCAACGCCTCGACACGCTCCCACGGATGCATGGTCACATAGCGGCCATCATCCTCGCCACGATAACTCATCAGCCCATATCGCTTGCCAGGCTCCGGACGAAAATCACACGGATCGGAAAGCAAAATCAATGGCGTATGCGGCGCGTAGTGGCTCGGCAACTGACCCGGCGCATGTGGCGCATCACCAAGTTTCTCCTTGAGCTTCTCGACCTTGCCAAACGCCTGCAGTTGTTCTTTGGTCACCGGACCCGCGCGATGCAGTCTCAACACCGGCTTTTTGCCCTCGCGCGGCTCGATGGAAATGATCGTGCTCTCTAGACCTTCGGTGCAGGCGCCACCATCAACAACCAAAGGAATCCTTCCCTCCAATTCTTTCATCACCGCCGATGCGGAGGTCGGCGAAATCCTGCCAAAGCGATTCGCACTCGGCGCCGCGATCGGCTGGCCCAACTCTTTATTGATCGCACGAAAAACCGGATGCGCACTCTGACGCACCGCCACGGTCGGCAGTCCACTGGTCACCAGATCCGGCACATCAGGGTGCTTTGGCAAAATCAAGGTCAGCGGCCCTGGCCAAAAAGCTTCGGTGAGACGACTGACATCTTCGGCAATTTCATCCGGCACCACCGCCACGCGTTTCAAATCACCACGCGAAGCAATGTGCACGATCAACGGATCAAACGACGGTCGTTCTTTCGCAGCAAAAACCTTCGCCACCGCATCGGCGTTGAAGGCATCCGCCGCCAAGCCATACACGGTCTCGGTCGGCAAGGCCACGATCTCACCCGCACGCAACAGCGAAGTTGCCTCGCGGACAGCCTCCTTCATGTCATCGTCGGTGGCTTGGATGATGCGCGTATCGGACATGGCGGGGTCATGCCACAGACCCCGGCGGATTGCGAACACCTATTTTGGGTTTCCCTCGCGATCGGTCGTCGCTAGTTTTGATCCATGAACGACACAAAACCGACGCCGAAAAACATCGTGCTGGTCGGCTTCATGGGCAGCGGCAAAACGACCGTCGGCCGTGAACTCCACCAACGCCTCGGCTACCCGCTGATCGACATGGACCAAGTGATCGAGGAATGCGCCGGCAAATCCATCCCCGCGATCTTCGCTGAATCGGGCGAAGCAGGATTTCGCGAAATGGAAACTTCCTTGCTGAGGGAAATCACCGACCATGCAAGCAGTGAGCGACGCATCATTTCCACCGGCGGCGGCATCGTCGGTAGCGAAGAAAACCGCGCCTTACTCAAACAACTGGGTTATGTCGTGTGGCTCAGCGCGCCGATCAAAGTGATCCTCGAACGCACCGGCAAAAACCGCAATCGCCCGCTCCTCAACACCGAAGACCCAGCCGCAAAAATCCAGCTCCTCATGGACCAACGCACCCCCCTCTACGAGGAGGTCGCCCATCTGAAACTCGACACCTCGGGCCTCGATTTCAGCGAGCTCGCCACCGGCATCCTCGAGTGCGCCCGCTACTTTTTCACCAGCCGCGCATGACCTCTCCCGAGGCACAGGTGAAACATTGGGCCGCCGAGGCGGGCTTCGACGATTGTCGCTTCGCCAAAGCCGGCACCGCAAGCCATGCGAAGGAATTTCTCGATTGGATCGAGCTCGGCAAACACGGCGAGATGGCCTGGCTCGAGCGCAACCCGCATCGCCGCTGCGACCCGCGCGAAGTCCTGCCCGGATGCCGCACAGTGATCTGCCTCGCACTCAATTATTTCCCAGGAAACAACCCCTTCCCCGAAAACCACCCCGGCGGCTACCGCATCGCCCGCTACGCATGGAACAACGATTACCACGACCTGATCGAAAAAAAACTCAGGGAGCTTGATCAAAAATTGCAGACCCTCGGCGGCACACAAAAATTCTATGTCGATACCGGCCCGGTCCTCGAACGTGATTTCGCCAGCGATGCCGGACTCGGCTGGAATGGCAAATCGACGATGCAAATCCACCGCCGACTCGGCACCTGGTTTTTCCTCGCCGACATCCTCACGACCCTCGACCTCACGCCCGACGCACCAATCCGCGACCATTGCGGCTCGTGCACACGCTGCATGACTGCTTGCCCGACCCAAGCGATCACCGCCCCGCGCCAACTCGATGCCCGCCGCTGCGTTTCCTACCTGACCATCGAACACAAGGGCCCGATCCCCCACGAGTTTCGCCGCGCCATCGGCAACCGCATCTACGGCTGCGACGACTGCCTGCAAGCCTGCCCATGGAACCGCTTCGCCAGCACCTCCCGCGAAGCGAGCTTCCACGCCCGCGAGTCGGTCTTCGCAATGCAAATGCGCGATTTCCTGAGCCTCACCGACGAGTCCTTCCGCGCGCTCTTCGCCAAATCCCCCATCAAACGCATCAAACGCCCGGCCTTCCTCCGCAATGTCTGCGTCGCCCTCGGCAACACCGGCACCACCAATGATCTCCCCGCTCTCAAGCAGGCCGCCCAAGACCCCCACCCGCTCGTCGCCGAACACGCACTTTGGGCCATCGCCGAGATCGAAAGCCGCGAGACATGCATGCAATCAGGCTCTGAGGCCCTAGTTTGAGCTTGCAAGCCCAGCACGGAGCGCTTAAGAATCGCCCCCACAGCTTCTGACGAAAGAAAGGAGTGGGTCTCGTACCCACTCTTTTGCGTCTACAGACATCAGAAGCAGCGATCGCACACAACGCCCGCCATGACCAACGATATCGTCGCCCTCATCGAATACTACGAAAAGGAAAAAGGCATCGACCGCGACAAGGTCGTCGCCGCCTTGGAATTCGCATTCATCTCCGCCTACCGGAAAATGGTTCCCGGTGCCGACGCGATCGAAAACATCCGCGCCGATGTGAACACCCGCAAGGGCGAAACCCGCATCTTCGCATCACTCACAGTCGTGGCCGATGAGGATTATGCGGACAAATTCAACGAAGTCCCCCTATCCACCGCTCTCAAGAAAAACCCCTCGGCCGTCATCGGCGAACAGGTGGAATTCAACATCACTCCCAAAGACTTTGGCCGCATCGCCGTCCAGACCGCGAAGCAAACAATGATGCAACGCCTCCGCCAAGCGGAGAAGGAAATGATCTACGAGGAGTTCAAGGACCGCGCCGGCGACATCGTCTCAGGCACCGTCCGCCGCTTCGAACGCAACGATGTGATGATCGACCTCGGTAAATTCGAAGGCATCATGCCCAACCGCGAACGCGTCCAAGGCGAAGATTACAACATCGGCGACCGCATCCGCTGCTATGTGCTCGCCGTCGAAAACGAAGGCCGCGGCCCCGAAATCATCCTCTCGCGCAGCCACCCCAATTTCGTCCGCCGCCTGTTTGAAGCCGAGGTCAACGAAATCTCCGACCGCACCGTCGAAATCCGCGGCATCTCCCGCGAGGCAGGCTTCCGCACCAAGGTGGCCGTCTGGAGCAGCGACCCAAAGGTCGACCCCGTCGGCGCCTGCGTCGGCATGCGCGGCGCACGCGTCAAAAACATCGTCCGCGAACTCAACAACGAAAAAGTCGACATCATCCGCTGGAGCGAAGACCCGAAAGAATTCGTCCGCGAAGCACTCAAACCCGCCGAACTCCGCTCAATCAGCGTCGACGAGGAAAACAAGATCGTCCATGTCACCGTCGACGAAATCGACCTCAGCAAGGCCATCGGCCGCAAAGGCCAAAACGCGCGCCTCTCGTCACGCCTCATGGGCTGGGATGTACAGGTCCGCCGCGACGAATCGAAGGAAGAACAATTCAAGGAAAAGATCGGCGGCGCCGCACACACGCTCGCCGAACAACTCGAGATCACCGAGGAACTCGCCAACAAGCTCACCCTCGCCGGCGGATTCAACCCGGAAATGATCGTCGACATGCCATCCGAATACATCGCCTCAGCCCTCGAAATTACTCCCGAGGCCGCCGATGCGATCCTCTCCCGCGCCCAATCCCTCGTCTCCGGCGGAGAAGCAGTCACCAGCAACGACTGATCCCCGCCCGCCCCACACACCACTGCTAGAAAAGCCGGATGCCCAAAAAAAGCGACAGCTCACCACCCGAACAGGACAAGGTGCTCGACCTCCTCGAGACCGCCAAGAAACCTTCACGCCGTGAGCGCCAACGCCAGGAGGCGGAAGTCAAAGCCCCGGCACCGAGCAAGCTCGATCAAGCCAAACTCAATGCCCTCGACCTTTTCGCCGAGGAAGCCAAACCTAAAGTTCGCAAAACCACCGCCAAACCAAAGGCAGTGATCGGATCGATTTCCAAGGTTCTCGAAAAAGAGGACCCGTCGATGGTCAAAATCCCGGCTCCCGCAGTCGAATCCGCTCCTGCCGCCAGCACTGCTGCCGATGCAGAATCTAGCGACCCAGACGACTCCGGTGATCCAAAGCTGATCATCATCAAGCCGCCGATCCTAGTTCCCGAACTCGCTTCACGCCTCGGCCTGAAGCCGTTCAACATCATGGCCGACCTGATCAAGCTCGGCGTCTTTCCTGCTCCCAACCAGCCGATCGAACCGGAAACCGCAGCGAAAATTTGCGAGATCCACGGCTTCACCTTCGAACGCGAAAAACGCGACAAGGAAAAAGGTTTTCACAAGGTCGAGGAAGTCATCACCGAACCCGAAGCCCCCGCCGAAGAACCGGAAGACCAACTCAAGCTACGCCCACCGATCGTGACGATCATGGGCCATGTCGACCACGGCAAAACCTCGATCCTCGACTACTTCCGCAAAACGAAAATCACTGCCGGCGAGGCAGGTGGCATCACCCAGCACATCGGTGCTTATCAGGTGATCCACAACGATCAAGAAATCACCTTCCTCGACACACCGGGCCACGCAATTTTCTCCGACATGCGCGCACGCGGCGCCGACATCACAGACATCGTGGTGCTCGTGGTCGCTGCAAATGACGGCATCATGCCGCAAACGCTCGAAGCGATCCAGCACGCGAAAAAAGCAAAGAAGACAATCATCGTCGCAATCAACAAATGCGACCTCCCCTCGGCGAATCTCGAACGCGTGAAATCCCAGCTCGCCGAACACGGCCTGCAAACGACCGACTTCGGCGGTGATACGGAATTCGCCGCAGTCTCCGCACTCAACGGCCAAGGCATGGGCGACCTGCTCGACCTGATCAGTCTCCAGGCCGAAGTTCTCGAACTCAAGGCCAACCCGAAATCCACCGCCCGCGCCGCCGTGATCGAAGCCCGCGTAGTCCCCGGCCGCGGCACCACCGCCACAGTCATCGTGGAATCCGGCACACTCAAAGTCGGCACCCCCTTCATCTGCGGCCCCTACGCCGGCAAGGTCCGCTCGCTCATCAACGACCGCGGCACCAGCGTGAAGTCCGCCCACCCGGGCATGCCGGTCGAAGTCATCGGATTCGACGAACTCCCGAATGTCGGCGACCACCTCACGGAAATGAAATCGGAACGCGAGGCCAAAACCCTCGCCTCCGATCGCCAGGAACAACAGCGCATCGCTCGCCTCAAACCGCAACACCGCAACCGCCTCGAGGACCTCTACTCGATGGTCAAAGACGGCGGCGGCAAAGCAATGCTCAAACTGATCCTCAAGTGCGATGTGCAAGGATCAGTCGAAGCGATCAAAAAAGCCGTGCTCGCAATCGAATCGGAAAAGGTCGACTGCTCGTTCATCACCGCCGCCGCAGGACCGATCACCGAATCGGATGTCTCCTACGCGGCCTCAACCGACGCGATCATCCTCGGCTTCAATGTGAAGGTGGAAGCCAAAGCGGTGAAAGCAGCCAAGGCCTCAAGCACCGAAATCAAACTCTACTCGATCGTTTACGAACTCATCGATCAAGTCCGCGAAGCCATGCTCGGCCTCCTCGAGCCACTCAATCGCGAAAGCGTCATCGGCCACGCCGAAGTCCGCAAGGTCTTCAAGCTCTCGAGAGGCCGCGCCGCCGGCTCCTTCGTCAGCGACGGCCGCATCCACCGCAAGGCCCACGCCCGCGTCATCCGCGAAGGCATCCCGGTCTTCGACGGTCGCATGTCCACGCTCCGCCGCTTCCAGGAAGAGGTCGAGGAAGTCCGCACCAACTTTGAATGCGGCATCCGCCTCGGCGAATTCAACGAATACCAGGAAGGCGACATCATCGAGTGCTACAAACTCGAAAAAGTCCCGCAAACGCTGTGAGGGCTTCCCTCGAAGCACGAGATTCGAAACGGAAAACTATTCCGTTCATAGTCTTCGTTTCGAATTTAGAATTTAAGATTTAAAATTTCGTCCCCATGTCCCGCCGCCTCGATCGCGTCAACGAACTGCTCCGCCGGGAAATTGGCAATGTGGTCCAGAAGGATTACGAATGGCATGGCAAGCTGGTGACCATCAGCGAAGTTGATGTCACTCAGGACCTCAAAGAAGGCAAGGTCTGGACCAGCGTGCTCGGCGGCGACGCCCAACCGGTCATCGACAAACTCAACCGCGATCACGGCTCGATCCAATCGAAAGTCATGAAACGCGTGGTACTCAAATCCACCCCCGTCCTGCGCTTCCACCACGACTCCTCCGCCATCCGCGGAGTCGACATGGTGAACCTCCTCGACGAAGTCGAAAAACTCCCCAAGGCCCCGGAGGCCGACCCGGAGTGACAGGCTCCAAATAAAACCGCTGTACCAAGCGGGATTGAATCGGTGTATGTTCAGAAATTCCCTGGCAACTCCGAATCATGAACCCGTCACGCCACACCCTCGCCACTCACGACTCGCTCATTGCCCACACGCTTGGCGATAAGGACTCGCTCCACTTCCGGTTTTTCAAGGGCGGCCACCTGCATTCGATCCGCCATGGCAATGACTTGATGGTCAACCTCCGCTTTGGATGTCCGCTTGCGGGGGCGATGCACCATGTGGCTCTGGAACTTACCGAACCCAGTAACACGCGCGTCATCACGCTAATTGGACCCGGATCCGAAGCCAGCTTCTCAATCAGCGATGACATTGCCATCTGGACCCACGCCGATGAGCAAATGGAGATCACGGTCATCATTTCTTTGAAGCCCGATGGCAATGGCTGGGACACGGAAATCACCGTCAAAAATCGCTCCAAAAAACCCATCGCATGGCGCGTTCTTCATGGCCTAGATATCGGCCTCACTTCGCCTGCCGCCGCTCGCAACAACGAGTCGTACACCAGCCAGTACATCGATCACCATCCGCTCGATCATCCAAACTACGGCAAACTGGTCGCTAGCCGCCAAAACCTGAAGGTGAACGGCAAGAACCCCTACCTCATCCAAGCCTGCGAGCAGGGCTGTGACGAATTTGCAACAGACGCCAGCCAAGTGTTTGGCTCAATGATCAATCGCCATCATCATCTTCTTTGTCTCGGCACCAATCCCTTCCATCTCTCCGGCCTCAAGCAAGCCGAGTCCTCCTACGGCGCGCTGCTCAGTCGCACGATCCATACAAATCAAAACGAAAGCGGCACCTGCCGATTCACTGCGGGATTCTTCACCGATCACCCAGAACCAACAAATTCCGCCGACCTCACGTTGATTGGATTTTCCAAAAATCCGCAGCGCGATTCAACACCCATAAGCACCGCCGAATCATGCCGGACCCTGTTTCATCAACCCGCCGTCCTCCACGGAGAAAATTTCAAAGAGTCTGATCTGCGAAATTTTTTCCCCGATGATTGGGATCTCGTCGAGCGCGATGAGAACGGCCAGCTTCATTCGTTTTTCCTCAAGCACCGCACCAGTCATGTCGTCACACGCGCGAAGGAAGCATTTGGACCACGCCCGCACGCCCACATCCTTCGCTCCAGCGCTGGCGATTTTCCGAATGCCTCGCAATTGAGCACCACCGTGCTGATGGCCGGATGTTTCAATTCACTGCTCAGCAGCGGCCATTCGTCCTTTCATCGACTGCTGTCATTTCCACGCGAAACCCATGGACTCACTCCATCGACCGGCCAAAAGGTATGGATCCGCATCAACGACACATGGCAAGTCCTCGGAGTGCCATCGTGCTTCGAAATGTCCCTCAACGAGGCCCGCTGGATCTATCAACTCTCGTCACACACGATCGAAATCAAGGTTTCCGTCGACCCCACTCAATCATCCTGCAACACAAGCATCAACATCCTGTCCGCTGATCCCATCGAGCTTCTCATCACCCATGGCCTGATCGCCGGAATCAACGAGTACGACGAAACCGCCGAAGTGGAAATCGACTCGCAATCCGCCAGTGCGATCATCCGCGCCAACCGCGAAGGGCTTTTTCGCAAGGAAGATCCGGAGGCACATTTCACCCTGCGCGCCAAAAATCCCGCATCCGTCGCATCATTCGGCGGAGCGGAAAACTTCGGTGGTGAAAACGGTCATGCGATGCTTGTGATGCAAACCCGCGCCGTGAACTCTTTTGAAATCGAAATCGAAGGCCACAGCCAACTCGCAAAAGAATCGACGGAAAAATCAAGTTGGCTCGACGATTCACAGAAGCTTGGTCTTATTCACGAACATCATGCCATCACGCGGATGAACCACATCCTGCCATGGTTCATCCACAACGGCATGATTCATCTCACGGTTCCGCACGGCATCGAGCAATACAATGGCGGCGCATGGGGTACACGCGATGTCACCCAAGGGTCCGTGGAAATGCTGCTGGCACTCGGGCGTCATGAAAGCTGCCGCGAAATCATCCTGCTAACCTACCGTCACCAGTTCATCGGCGAAAACAACTGGCCGCAGTGGTTCATGACCGATCCCTTCGGCTGGATCCAACAAGCCCACTGCCACGGCGACATCCCGCTCTGGCCGCTCAAGGCACTCTGCGACTACATCGAGGCAAGCGGCGACTTTGCCATCCTCGACGAACAAGTCGCATGGACTCAACCCGGCAGTGCACAAACCACCAAGGAAACCTCGCCGCTCATCGAACATGTCACCGCCAACATCGCATGGCTGCGCGACCACTGTGTGCCGGGCACCGCACTCCTCCGCTACGGCGATGGCGACTGGAACGACTCGCTGCAACCGGCAAAACCCGAATTCCGCGAACGCCTCGTCAGCTCATGGACAGTCGCCTTGTGCTACCAAGTCCTTCGCCGACTCGAAGAACTCTCACGCCAATCCGGCCGCGAGTTTGCAGGCCTCGATGGCTTTGCGGATGCCGTCAAAGCCGACTGCCACCGTCACCTGATGATCGATGGCACCATCTGCGGATTTTTCCTGTTTGATGAAAATTCAGCATCATCGGGTCAGCCCCTGCTCCATCCCAATGACAAGCTCACCGGCATTCATCACAGCCTCATTCCAATGACGCGCTCGATGCTCGGAGGGCTTTTTTCGAATGTGGAGGCAGAACATCATCTCTCGTTGATCGAAGAACATCTGCTGGCCGCCGACGGCGCGCGACTCATGGATCGCCCGCCCGCCTATCGCGGTGGCATCTGTGAAATTTTCCAACGCGCGGAACTCAGCTCCTGCTTCTCGCGCGAGATCGGCATCTTTTACACCCACGCCCATTTGCGTTTCATCGAGACAATGGCCCACCTCGGCAAGGCCGATGCCATGCTCACAGCCTTCGGCATGGTAAACCCCGCCGACCTCAAATCCTCCGTCAGCAACGCCTTGCCGCGCCAAGCGAATGCCTATTTTTCCAGCTCCGACGCGGATGTCGCATCACGCTACGAAGCAGCCGAGCGATACAAAGAAATCGTCTCCGGAAAAATTGGCGTGCACGGAGGCTGGCGGATCTATTCAAGCGGCCCTGGGATTTTTCTCAGCCTTGTACTCACGCGCATGCTCGGCATCCGCCGCCATTACGGACACATCATCATCGATCCAGTGCTGCCCCGCGAACTCAACGGACTCGAGGCAACCATCCCATGGGAAAACCACTGGCTCAATGTCCGCTTCGAGGTCCGCAACGCGACGCACACACCGAGCAAGGTCAGCCTCAATGGCAGCGAACTCAAACCCACCAAAATCACCGACAATCCTTACCGCCAAGGCGGCTGGATGATCGATGCCGCCACATTCAGCAAGCACCTTGAGGCCGAACACAACCTGCTCGAAATCGCGTTATAAAACGGCACATCGCGCAAATCCATTTGCCCGCACCGCCTAGCAGGCTTAAACAATCCGCAAGCCATGCCAAAGAAACCGTTTTTCTATCAAGAACCCTTTCCGCTCGCGGCCGACACGACGGAATACGAATGCATTTCCACCGAGCATGTCTCGATCTCGGAATTCGAAGGCCAGCCGATTCTCAAAATCGCGCCCGAGGCACTCACGCTGCTTTCCGCCGAGGCAATCAAGGCGATCAACTTCACGCTGCGCTCCAACCATCTCGCACAAGTCGCCGCGATCCTCGATGACCCCGAAGCCTCTGAAAACGATCGCATGGTCGCGCTCATGCTTCTGAAAAATGCCGAGATCGCCTCGCACGGCATCCTTCCATTTTGCCAAGACACCGGCACTGCGACGATCGTAGGCAAGAAAGGCCAGCAAGTATGGACCGGCTGCGATGATGCGGAATTCCTCTCCAAAGGCATTCACCAAACCTACACGCAAGAAAACCTCCGCTACTCACAAACCGCGCCGCTCACGATGTATGAGGAGGTCAACACGATGACCAACCTTCCCGCACAGATCGATCTCTACGCCACCGAAGGCGATGCTTATCATTTTCTCTTCGTGAGCAAAGGCGGTGGATCCGCCAACAAAACTTTCCTCTATCAGGAAACCAAAGCACTTCTCAATCCGAAGCGCCTCAAGGAATTTTGCGTCGAAAAAATGCGCTCGCTCGGAACCGCCGCCTGCCCGCCCTATCACCTAACCTTCGTCATCGGCGGTACCTCGGCGGAAAACTGCCTCAAAACCGTCAAGCTCGCATCAACCCGCTACCTCGACAAACTACCCACCGCCGGCAACGAACACGGCCAGGCATTTCGCGACCTAGAACTCGAAAAAGAACTCCTCGCACTCTCACGCGAGATTGGCATCGGTGCACAATTCGGCGGCAAGTACTTCGCGCTCGATGTCCGCGTCATCCGCCTCCCCCGCCACGGCGCTTCATGCCCGGTCGGCATCGGCGTCTCCTGTTCGGCCGACCGCCAAGCGAAAGCCAAAATCACCAAGGACGGAATCTTCATCGAGAAACTCGAAAAAAATCCCGGTCGTTTCATCCCGGAAAAATTCCGCGATTGGAAATTCAAAGGCGCGCCAATCAATCTCGACCTCGGCATGGAGGAAACCCTCAAGACGCTGAAAAAATATCCGGTCACCACCGCTATCGCTCTCACCGGCACAATTATCGTCGCCCGCGACAGCGCCCACGCAAAACTTAAGGAGATCCTCGATCAAACCGGCGAACTGCCCGACTACTTCAAACAATACCCAGTCTACTACGCCGGACCCGCCAAGACCCCGCAGGGCATGCCCTCAGGCTCCTTCGGCCCCACCACCGCCGGACGCATGGACGGCTATGTCGATCTCTTCCAATCGCACGGCGGATCGATGGTGATGCTGGCCAAAGGCAATCGCTCGCAAGCGGTGACCGATGCCTGCAAAAAACATGGCGGATTCTACCTCGGCTCGGCTGGCGGCCCCGCGGCATTGCTTGCGCAGGATCACATCCGCTCGCAAGAAGTCGTGGCCTTCCCCGAACTCGGCATGGAAGCAGTATGGAAAATCACCGTCGAAAACTTCCCCGCCTTCATCCTCGTCGATGACAAAGGCAACGACTTCTTCACCAAACTCAACACCTGCCCTGTCTGCCATTGAGCAGCACAAATAAATCACATCACCCGAAACATTCCTTCCGCATGCAACGCCTCGTGATCGTCCTCGTCTCCTGTCTCGCACTCTCTTCATGCGGAATTCCCGGCTCCTTGGGCCGATCCGTCTCGCGCGTTTTCACCAGCGCTGCCGACATCACCAATGCGGTGGCCGATGCTGTTTCATTTTAGTTCATGGGCCGATCGCCCACCACACGCGATCCATCCGCATCGATATTGAAATAAAACCACTGCGTCTCGGGCGGCATGAGTGATAGAAATTTATCGGCCCACTCGGCCACAACCACGCCACCACCTTCGAGATACTCATCCCATCCCAAGGCGATGAGTTCCTCCGCCGTTCCGAGCCGATAGAAATCAAAGTGGCTCACCGGCAGGCGTCCGCCCCGGTATTCATGCACCAACCCGAAGGTCGGGCTCGTGACCTCCGCCGCGCAGCCCATTTCCGCAACAAAGCCCTTCACCCAATGGGTTTTACCCGCGCCGAGATCACCCACCAAGCCGATCACCGAGCCGGCCTTTGCCACACGCGCGGCAGCCGCACCCAGCTCGATCATTTCCTCAACGCTCTTGATGCGTGCCGTCATCGTCAGATCTATGGAACATTCAATACCGCCTGGCGGTCGATGCAAAAAAAGGCCAGTCCGCACTCACGGACTGGCCCAAAAAACACAAACCAATGAAACAATGAAAAAAACTTATGGCAGAAGATTGATCGCGCGCGATTGCTTGATCGCGTTGGTGATCTTGCGGTGAAGCTTGGCCGAGACACCGGTCACGCGGCGCGGCAGGATCTTGCCGGTTTCCGAAGTGAACTTGGTGAGCAGCTCAGGGTTGGTGTGGACCACTTGATCGGCAGGGATATCATGACGCCTGCGCGGCATCTGACGGTTTGCCTTGCGGAAGTTGATACGGCGTTGAACGGTTTTAGGCTCGGACATGGGAAAATTCAGCGAAGTTCACGGTGTAGGGTGCGGCGCTTGAGGAAGTGATTGAATTTCACCTTCTCCAATCGGCCGGGTGTACGGAGGCTCTTCTTGTTACGCGTGGTGACATAACGGGAAGTCGGTTTGCCCTCGGCTTTGGCCTCGGTGCATTCAAGGATGATAATCTCGCGTGGCATGGATGGAAATTTGGGGGACGCGGAGAATGCCTTAATCCTCCTCTTCGTCAAGCGAAACCGACTCAGAATCTTCATCATCGGCATATTTTCCGCCGCTGAAGCCCACTTCATTGGAGGGACGGAAGCGCCTTTTGCCGAATTCCTTCTCCCACTGGGCTTGGCATTCAACGGTCAGGCGCGCAAATGGAATCGCCTCAAGTCGGGCTTGCGGGATCTTGCGGTTGGAAAGCTCACAGATGCCGTAAAGCCCCTTGCGTATACGCACCAGAGCCTCCTCGATTTCATACAAAGCGTCTTGTTCCTTGGCCAAAACGGAGAGCGCGAAGTCACGATCGTAGGCATCGCTGCCAGCATCGCCCTGATGCTGACCACTGCCCGAAGCCTCCGAACCTTCCGGCGCGTTGCGGATGGTGTCGCGAGTCATGCCCGACATCGAATCAACAAGTTCATCGCGAAGGTCGAGCAAACGCTGATGCTGCTTTTGAATGAAAGCATCGCTATGAGGGGCCACTGGAGCAACGGCGACCTCGACGACCTCGGGCTTCTTGGTCTCTTTGGGCGGCACAAATGGCTTTTTCTCAGGAGTTTTGACGGAAATTGGCTTGTTGATCTCGACCTTGGCCTTGGGCGCGACTGCTTTCTTTTCGACCACCTTTTTCGCGACCGCTTTGACAACGGGCTTGGCGGCTTTTACTGGCGTCGCTTTTTTGACCACGGTGGGCTTTTTCGCTGGCACCGGCTTTTTCGCTGGCACCGGCTTTTTCGCTGGCACCGGCTTTTTCGCTGGCACCGGCTTTTTCGCTGGCACCGGCTTTTTCGCTGGCACCGGCTTCTTGGCGACTGCGGCTTTCTTCACCGCTTTTTTGGCGACCGGCGCAGCTTTTTTCGCTGGAAGCGGTTTCTTTGGAGCGGTGACCGTTTTCTTGGAAACAGCTTTTTTTACAGGCTTTGCAGCGGGTTTAGCCTTGCCCTTCGGGGCGGCTTTTTTCGAGGTGTTTTTCTTTGCAGCCATGGCGCAGTGTTCAACTGGAAGGATCAAAATATCCCCGTAGTCTGATCGGAAAATGATTTGCGATCTCGGAGAGCGGGGTGGGTTAGCCCTTGTTGCTCAACTCATCAAGGGAAAAAATCGCCCCACCGCGAAATATCCATTCGACCACCTGCCGGCAGCAGGCTTGTAATGCCGACCCGTCACACTAAACTGCCGCCCCATCATGGAGCTCAACGCCATCATCGAAGCCCTGCTCATCGCCTCTCAAGACCCCCTCCCCTCGGACGAAATCGCACGGCTCATCCGCAGCCGCGTCGCCGAGGCCGAGGATGTGCGCTCCCGCGAAACCGAGGAAGGCAGGGAATCCCCACCACTCGCCGACTGGCTGATCGCCCTCGGCCAGACCGACGCTGCCCAAGTCAGTGCCGCCATCACCGGGCTCAACGAATTCTACGCCTCCAGCCAACGCTCATTTGTGATCCTCGAACGGCCAAAAGGCTGGAAACTCTACACCCGCCCGGAGTTCGGCGAATTTGTCCGCCAACTTTTCCCCGGCCGCAAACCGGAACGCCTCAGCGGTCCCGCCATGGAAACGCTCGCAATCATCGCCTACCGCCAACCGATCACCAAAGCCGCGATCGAAGCCGTCCGCGGCGTGGCATGCGATGGCATGATCCAAAAACTCCTCGATCGAGACCTGATCCGCATCGGCGGCCGCGCCGAACTCCCCGGCCGCCCGCTGCTCTACGAAACGACCGACCTGTTTTTCGAACACTTCGGCATCCGCTCAATCGACGAACTCCCCAATGCCTCGGAGCTTCGAAAAATCAAACTGCCCGAAGCCACAATAGTCGCCGATCAAGCGGAGCCGGAAACCCAGCTCGCCCTCAGCGCCATCGGCAGCCCCGCCGCCAGCGCAGGCAACGACGAGGCCCACGAAGACACCGAATCCTGAAACCACCAACTGCTGTGAACCTCGACGACATCCGCCGCCAGATCGACACCATCGACAAAGAGCTGCTCGACTTGCTCAACCGTCGCGCGGACCTCGTGCATGAAGTCGGCGTGGTGAAAAAACGCGATGGCCTGCAAATCTACGCACCCGAACGCGAAGAAGCCCTCCTCCGACGCCTGATCTCAATGAATCAGGGGCGCCTGAGCGAGACATCGATCCGCGCCATCTACCGCGAAATCATGTCGGCCGCACTCGCGCTCGAGGATGATCTCAAAATCGCCTACCTCGGCCCCAAAGGCACATGGACGCATCAAGCGGCGATCAAAAAATTCGGCCACTCGGTCAGCTACTCGCCGCAGCCAAATTTCGCCGATGTCTTCGAACAAGTCACCCGCCGCAGCGCGGACTACGGTGTCGTGCCGATCGAAAACTCCACCGAAGGCGCGGTGTCCCACACGCTCGATCTGTTTGTCGATTCGCCCCTGCACATCTGCTCGCAAATCTTGCTGCGCATCGAAAATTGCCTGATGGCTGCCATCCCGCGCGGCGAAATCCGCACGCTTTACTCGCACCCGCAGGTCTTCGGCCAATGCCGCGCGTGGATCCACAAGAATTTTCCCCAGGCCGACCTCGTGGAAGTTTCCTCAACCACCAAGGCCGCACAAATCGCCCAAGAACAAGCCAAGCAGGGAGCCGCCGCACTCGGTGGCCCGCTCGCCGCCGAAATCTATGGCCTCGACCTGCTCGAAACATCCATCCAGGACCGCGCCACCAACACGACCCGCTTCCTCGTGATCGGCGAAAAAACCTGCCCGCCCACCGGCCACGACCGCACTTCGGTACTCTTCGCCATCCACGATCGCCCCGGCTCATTGGTCAAGGCACTCCAAGCCTTCGACAATTTCCACATCAACCTCTCAAAAATCGAATCCCGACCCTCAAAACGCAAGGACTGGGAATATGTCTTCTATGTCGACCTCGCCGGCCACTGCGAGGACCCGCAAGTCTCCGAGGCACTCGCCGAGCTCCATCAGCATTGCTCGATGATCAAGCTGCTCGGATCCTACCCGGATGTCAGCGAGTGAGGCTGCCCGCACCCCCCAAAAATTACGCGCAAAGAGAACTGGCGTATTGGAATTGAAACTGCTTGATTGCGCCGCACATGAACAAAAAAGTGGAACTGAACATCGACGGGAAAGTCCTCGAGCTGCCGACCATCACCGGGTCTGAAGGCGAGGAAGGCATGGATATTTCAGCCCTCCGCAGCAAGACCGGTTTCATCACTCTGGATCCCGGCTACGGCAACACCGGCTCATGCAAAAGCGCCATCACTTTCATCGATGGCGAAAAGGGCATTCTTCGCTACCGCGGCTATGACATCGCGGAGCTTGCCGAAAAAAGCACCTTCGTCGAGACCGCCTACCTGCTGATCTATGGCGAACTCCCCACCGCCACCGAGCTTGCCGATTTCTCCACGCTGCTCACCGACAACCAAATGCTCCACGAGAGCATGCGCTTCCACTTCGAAGGCTTTCCCCACACCGCCCACCCGATGGCGATCCTCTCGGCGATGATCAACGCCGCATCGTCCTACTATCCGGACCTCGCCAGCGGCGACAACCGCGAGATGAATTTCCCGCATCACGCCGCACGCCTCATTTCACAAATCCGCACCATCGCCGCCTTCGCCTACCGCAAGGCCCACGACCTCCCGCCGATCTATCCGCGCACGACTCTCGATTACACTGCAAACTTCCTCCACATGATGTTCTCGCAACCCGGTGAGGACTGCGAACTCAATCCGGAAATCGTCAAGGCTCTCGACCTGATCTTCCTGCTGCACGCCGATCACGAACAAAACTGCTCGACCTCGACGGTCCGCACGGTCGCCTCAAGCCGCGCCAATCTTTTCGCCTCGGCATCCGCCGGCGTTTGCGCGCTTTGGGGCCCACTTCACGGCGGCGCCAACCAAGCCGTGCTCGAAATGCTCGAAGAAATCCACAACGAAGGCGACGATGGCACGAAGTTCCTCACGGAAGTGAAAAATAAGGTCGGCAACCGCCGCCTCATGGGCTTCGGCCACCGCGTCTACAAGAGCTTCGACCCGCGCGCCGTGATCATCAAGCAACAGTGCGACAAGGTGCTCGCCCAACTTCACAAGTCAGATCCACTGCTCGAAATCGCCAAAAAACTTGAGGAAATCGCGCTCAACGACGAATACTTCATCGCCCGCAAGCTATACCCGAATGTCGATTTCTACAGCGGCATCATCCTGCGCGCCATCGGCATCCCGACCAACATGTTCACCGTCATGTTTGCCATCGGCCGCATGCCAGGATGGGTCGCAAACTACAAGGAAGTGATGGAAGACACGGACAGCCGCATCGTGCGTCCGCGCCAAATTTACACCGGCGCCACCCAGCGGCCCTTCGTCCCCCTCGATAAGCGGGCATGAAAATTCTCAACCACAGCGATCCGAGATATCAGGCATTCGTAAGGCGCCTCAACCGCCGCGCGATCCCCGAAGCCGGCGTGCGCGATTTGGTCAGCGAAATCATCGCCCAAGTCGCCGCCAAAGGCGATGATGCACTCGTCACACTCACCAAACGCTTCGACGGCGCAACGCTCAAAACAAAGTCGCTGTTTGTCACCGAGGCCGAAATGCTGGCCGCCGAAAAATCCGTAAGCCGCGCCACCCGCAGCGCCGTTTCACGCAGCCTCAAAAACATCCACGCCTTCGCCAAGCACAGCCTGCGCAAGGATTGGTCGATGAAAAATACCGAAGGCGCCACCGTCGGCGAACGCTTCACGCCCTTCGACCGCGTCGGCGTTTATGTCCCTGGCGGCAAGGCACCTCTCGTTTCGACCGCACTCATGACCGCCGGCTTCGCCAAAGCCGCCGGCGTCCCGGAAATCATCGCCGCCACACCCTGCGCAGCCGATGGCTCGGTGAACCCCGCGCTGCTCTACGCATTGAAACAAGCCGGTGCCACCGAGATCGTCAAAATCGGTGGCGCCCAAGCCATCGCCGCGCTCGCTCTCGGCACGAAATCCATCCACCCGGTCGATCGCATCTTCGGCCCCGGCAACCGCTTCGTGGTCGAAGCGAAACGCCAACTCGTCGGCGCGGTGTCCATCGACCTCCTTCCCGGACCCAGCGAAATTCTCATCCTTGCCGACAAGTCCGGAAATCCCGACTTCATCGCCGCCGACCTGCTCGCCCAAGCCGAACACGGTGGCGACAGCGTGGTCGGATTTGCAACCGACTCAAAAGCACTCCTCAATCGGGTCGTCTCCTCGATCGAAAAACAACTGCCCCTTCTCTCCCGCGGAAAAATCATCCGCAATGTGCTCAAGACCGGCACCTTCCTCCTTCATCTAAAATCCTTCGAAGAAGGCATCGCCATCAGCAACGCCTTCTGCCCCGAACACCTTTCCCTCATCACCGCCAACGAAAAACGCTGGCTGCCAAAAGTCCGCACCGCCGGCGCCATCTACCTCGGCAACTTCTCGCCCGTCGCCGTCGGCGATTTCCTCGCCGGACCCAGCCACACCCTCCCCACCGGTGGCGCGGGACGCTCGTTCTCCGGCCTGCGCGCCGACCAATTCCAACGCCGCACCAGCATCGTGCGCCTCGACAAAAAATCCATCAAGGCCTCGCTCCCGGTCGTCGAAGAATTCGCTCGCATCGAAGGCCTCGACGCCCACGGCCGCTCCACCTCGATCCGACTCGAATAGGCAGGGACCTTTCTCCGCAAAGGTCCGCTCCGGTAGGGCGACGTGGCCTCGCGGCGCTGACTCTTTCAAAAGATGTTCAAACCGCAAATGGACGCAAATACACGCGAATCATAAAAGATCGCAGATCATAGATCGTGGATTGCAGACCAAAGAGGCCGTCGAATCTTCACAGGCAGAGACCTTTCTCCGCAAAGGTCCGCTCCGGTAGGGCGACGTGGCCCGCAGCGTCGACTCTTTCAAAAGATGTTCAAACCGCGAATGGACGCAAATACACGCGAATCATGAATGATCGCAGATCATAGATCGTGGATTGCAGACCAAAGAGGCCGTCGAATCTTCACAGGCAGGGACCTTTCTCCGCAAAGGTCCGCTCCGGTAGGGCGACGTGGCCCGCGGCGCCGACTCTTTCAAAAGATGTTCAAACCGCGAATGGACGGGAATCATGAATGATCGTGGATTGCGGATGACCAAATCTGGAATGCTGGATAACTCACGCGCCCCTCTTCTCATGTTTCTGGATTCTTGACTCTGGAATCTCAAAATCGGTATTTCCAATATGCAATTTTGGTATTACCTTGCGTCCATGACCACGATTTCTTTGAAAATCCCCGAAGAATTGGTTTCCCGCATGGATGCCATGGCCCGAAGCAAACGCACCAGCCGCTCGGCGCTGCTCCGCGAAGCACTTGAGGAAAAACTCAAAACCATGTCGCGCAAGACGCCCCTGAGCCTTTACGAACAAAGCGCCGACCTCTGCGGCAAGGGCAAAAGCGGCCTGCGCGATCTCGCATCAAATCCCAAACACCTCGAAGGATTCGGTCGATGAGCGAGATCCTCGTCGATACCGGACCCTTGGTCGCCTATCTGGATCGAAGCGATCGGGATCATGCGTGGACCAAGCAAGCCTTCATGCAGATATCGCGCCCTTTGCTGACCTGTGAAGCGGTGATTGCAGAAGCCCTTTTCTTGTTGCGTCGCGGCGGAATCGATCCCGACGGCTTGCTCAACCTGATAAGTCGCGGCCTTGTGTTGCCGGAGTTTTGCTTGAAGGCGGAAATTGCATCCATTCAGCAACTGATGAAATCCTACCGCAATGCCCCCATGTCCTTGGCCGATGCCTGTCTCGTGAGAATGGCGGAAATTTATGAATCCTCCGAAGTTATGACATTGGATTCGGATTTCACCATCTACCGAAAATCCCGTCGCAATGTGATCCCGCTGCTTCGTCCCAACCGGTAAATTGCGGAGGAAAGCGTGGAGGAAAAGTTATTGGCGAAAGAACGAAGAGGGTTCTTCCACGATCCACGATCTGAAATCTTACATCATCCGCATTCATTCGAGTCCATTCACGGTTTAAACATCTTTTGAAAGAATCGGCGCCGCGGGCCGCGTCGCCCTACCTTGAGCGATAACCCGCCTCTTTATTCTCTTCTCTTGAAACTGAATACTTGAAACTTGAAACTTCACCCCATCATCCCCGCGGCGGCGCATAGAATCGCAATGACCGCTGCGAACAGCGATTCACCTGCCACCAAGCCTGAAGCCAGTGGCACCTTGTAATCCGCCGCGCTTGATACCGAGCGGCGTTGCCAAAACCACGCAAGCAAGGCCCCGACCGCAAATCCAAGACTGTTGGAGAAATCCACAATCATTCCCAGCCCCAAGCCCATCGCCGATGGAATGAACGCATGCATCCGCGGCCAGCGTCCATCGATAAGCGGCAACGCAATGCCAAGCACGCCGCCAATCAACACCGCCCATGCGGCGCTTGCGGGCAACTGCCCCACCCCCACCGCCAATAAATCCGCCATCGCCTTCCACGCATTGGCCGCCGGCATCGGAAAGCGATCGGTCAAGCCCTGCACACTCGGAGCCAAGGCATACCACGCGGGCACAATCGCCAGCGTTCCGAAAAAGATTCCGAAAAACTGCGCAAGAAACTGCCGCCGTGGATTAGCACCCAACAAATGACCACTCTTCAGATCGGTCAACAAATCCGCCGCACTGCCCGCAGCCGATGCGGTCACGCCGGCCGCCATCAGATTCACCGCCGGATTGTTCCGCACCAACGCGGCATAAACCAACTGCGTCACTTTTCCCATCGCACCAATCGGCGTGGTATCGGCCTCACCCGTGGCACGACAAGCGACGAGCGCGAGCACAAATGACATCGCCACCGCCAATAAACCAAATCCCACACCCAGTCCGAACGCCACATGCAGCAAAGCAACAAGGCAAAGCGAAATAGGCACGAGCCCGATCCACATCCATTTGATCGGGACTTCCAAATGAGCGATCGGCGACGCACTTCCACCCGATCCAAAACGCAACGCACGCAGCAGTGTGCGCCACTGCATCGCAAATGCCGTGAGACTCGCAAAAACCATCAATGCCGTTCCACCCCACACGCCCCAGCGTCGCGGCATCACCTCGACCATGCCCGTTTGCCAAATGGAATGTGGACCCATGCCCTTTGCCGCGAGCGCGATGTCATATGAAACCAAAACCGGCGTGATCACAAAATACAAAAGCGCCGAACCCAACAACATCGAGAAGGCCATCCTCAAACCCATGATCATCCCCGCACCGATCATCAACACGCCCGGCTCAAATCCAAAACCCGAGAGACGGATGCCATTCGGCAAAAAGTCCCCACGAAACTTCAACAACTCGGGCACCGGCAAACAACCGTGCCACCACGCCGCAAAGCGACCCAACCACTGACCCGCAAAACTCTCCGCCAAGGCCGGCAGATTTTTCAAAATCCCAAACACACCACCCACGCCGATGCCCACCACCAAGGCCCGCGCCTTGCGCATCGCCTCACGCCCTTCGGAATAAAGACCGCGCAAAGTTTCCGCCGCGGCAATGCCACTCGGAAACGGCAACTCCTCGTGCTGAATCATTCGTCGCTTCATCGGGATCGCCAAAAACACGCCCAAGGCCGCCGTCAGCAAAACGGTGCCCGCCACCACCCACCACGGCTGATGCACTCCTTCATAAAGATACAATGCTGCAAACGCACTACCCACCGTGCCACCAGTGGAATACCCCGCCGCACTCGCCGTGCTCTGCATGCAGTTGTTCTCCAACATCGTCATGCGCGCCATCCTCCCACCACTCAATGCCCTCACCCCATTCCACAACACATGCGACAACACACACGCCGTGATCGCCACACCAAAAGCCCAACCGAGCTTGAGCGTCGTGTACAAATTCGAAATCGACAACACCATGCCCAGCAAACCACCGGTCATCACTGCCCGCAGCGTCAATTGCCTCTCGTGGTCACCCTGGTAAACCTCACGCAGCCATTTGAGATCCTTGGCAGCATCCTCATCCATGCACAACACGCAACACAAGCGATCGCCTCATGGCAAGAACCGAGGCCAAGGGATGAAAGTCCATCAACCCGCTACTGCGGCTGGACGCATCTGATTGCCCTTGCCATGAGATATCCCGTTCCTCGATTCTTTAGAGCATTTTGATCAAATTTATAGCCGGTGCTTGGGGTATAGCGCAGTGGATTTTTACGGCTTCGCCGGATCTTGGAAAAGAAGCGCAATTTTTTCGCAAACTGCTCTAACTCGGGAGAGTAACAGCGCTAGCCGTTGATGGGTATTTCTCACTACAGATCACCGTCCGTAGCATGTCTGCGACCAGATGCCGGAAATCAATTCGTGGCTTGCCACCTCACGTCCATTCACGCTCCCAGTTTTGCCACTCAAATCCATTTGGCATACAGCCCCAAAATCTCTTGCCCGCAGGTTGTCCCGCCATTACAGGTTGCGTCCTGTCGCAAGACACGGGCCTGTAGCTCAGCGGTTAGAGCAGGGGACTCATAATCCCTTGGTCCAGGGTTCAAATCCCTGCGGGCCCACTGCACCAATCAAGTCTAAGGCATCGGCGCGGTGCTAGGACCCGCGGGCGAACCGTGTGGAGTAGGACCACCACTTGCGGCGAGTTGCTGTTGCAGCGCGGGAGAGATCGGGCCATGGCGACTGGGCTCTTGGGTGATCGTCACCGGGGTCCCCACATCGACCACATCGTACACGAGCGGCACGAAATCCTTGGGCATGCGAATGCACCCGTGCGAGGCAGGCTTGCCAGGTTCGGGGATCAGCCCCCCGTGCATGCCGATGCCGTATGAGGTGAGCCTCATCCAAAACGGCATGGGTGCTGGCACATACCTCATGCCTTTGGGTACGCGGTCGCCGACCTTTGCATCTCCATCGACGACATTGCCAAATTCATCCTCGATCCAGCCGTACTTGTTGGAATACTTGTCCTCAATTTTTTCCATGATGCGGTAGGTTCCGGCGCGGGTGCCGTGACCTTCCTTGCCGGTCGCAACATACGACCATCCGATCGGCCGACCACCGCGATGGTACTCCGCGATCTGATCGGGCAGGCTGATGCGTACCGTCACTTTTCCCGGGCCGCCATCGTCATACCAACCGTAAAGCACCGGCTCGGGCGGGGGTGGAACCGGCTTGGCACCACCCACTCCGCAGGATGAAAGAACCGCAGCCCCCCCAAGCATCGCAAGCCCTGCGGCAACGCGCTTGAGCAGCGGCGAAATGGACACCGGGCGGATGATTTTCTCAAAAAAAGCCATGAATCAGCGGGGTTTGGGGACCGGCGGTCTAACGAATCCACCCCGACGCGTCAATCCCTTGCAATACCCCGGCTCCGACCGTATGAGGGGCGTGCATGGTTCGATTTTCGATTTTTGGCATCCCGGTGGAGGTTCAGCCCTTTTTCTGGATCACCCTGGTTCTGATCGGTGGCGCGCTGGGGGCCGACTCGGCCTCGGCGATTCTGCAAACCATGCTCTTTGTGCTGGCGGGCTTCGTTTCGATCCTTGTCCATGAGTTGGGTCACGCGCTTACGGCGCGGAAATTTGGCGCTCACAGCTCGATCGTGCTTCAAGCCTTCGGTGGCCTCGCCCAACACAGCGGCGTGCATCTGAGCCGCCCCCAAGCGTTCATCGTCACCGCGGCAGGCCCCTTGTTGCAAATCGGCCTCGGCCTCGTGGTGTGGCACGCCCTCCCCCACCTCACCGACCTCAAACCGCACGCCAGTTATTTTTTCTTCACCCTCATGAGCATCAGCTTCATCTGGGCGCTGCTCAACCTGCTGCCCATCCTGCCACTCGACGGCGGCCAAATGCTGCACGCGATCCTCGGACCCAAGCGGGTGAGGATCACGCTCTGGACCACCATCATTTGTGCTGTCGTGATCGGTGGCGGCTACTTCATGCAAACCGGAAGTTTCATCCTGCCGATTTTCATGGGCCTCTTCGCTTGGCAGGCATTCCAAGCGCTCAAACAAGAGCGCTAAAAAGGGATAAGTTTCAAGTTTCAAGCATTCAGTTTCAAGAAGGCAGAAGATGAAGAAGAAGCGACTCTTTTGCGCGGACCTTTGGGACAAAGGTCCCTGCCTATGAAGAGGTCGCTTCTTCTTTCTCTTCTCTTGAAACTGAACACTTGAACCTTGAAACTCCTCTATTCACTGAATCAGCAGCCTCAATCCCGCCAGCAGCGCAAAGACGGTGATCATCCATTCGAAGGCTGCTTGTGGCACATGCCGGATCAACCAACGGCCACCAAACACACCGATCAACACGCCGGGCATCAACCGCAGGTTTTCCATGAGGCTCTCGCTGGTGATCAATGCAAGGCGGGCATTGAGCGGGACTTTGATGAGGTTGATGAGCAGAAAAAACCTCGCACCGATGCCGATGAGTTCCATCTTTGGGATGTTTCTTGCCGCAAGGTAGAGCTGGATCACCGGGCCAGCGGCGTTGGCGAGCATCGTGGCGAGGCCACCCGTGATGCCGACACCGGCGCCGAACCATTTTGATTCGAGCGCGCGATCAAAAAACTGACCCTTGAAGCGTCTTGTCAGTTGCACCACCACCATCGCCAACACGCAGCCACCGATGACGCGCCGCGCCATTTCATCGGGGATCCAGCCGAGCACCCACCAACCCAGTGCGAGACCAACCAGCGCCGGCGCAAGCAAGCGCCACACCGGCCGCCACGAGCCATGCTTGGCAAAGGTCGGATACGCGAGCAAATCGGCCGCGATCAACAAAGGCAATGCCAAGCCCACCGACTCACGCGGGCCATACAACTCGGCCAACAAGGCCACCGAAACGAGCGAAATGCCACTGAAGCCAGCCTTCGACAAGCCAATGCAAAAAGCTGCCAGCAGCCCGAGCAGGTAGAAGCACGACATCGCCCGCCCACCATCCGGCAATCGCCTGCGGCCGCAAGCACAATCAAGCCCGGTCCCCTGCCCGCTTTTTACCTTCCCTCGCCACCGCATGCGCGGTCCAATCATGGCACATGCCCACCCTCCTCAGGCTGATCCGCCACACCTTCCGCTTCCCCCTGCTCAGTTCGCTATCACTCGCGATGGCCATCCTTTGCACCTCGCTCGTGCTGGTGCTGCCGGGCGTGACGATGCGCTTCATCGATGTGATCCTCGCCAAAAACCGGCCTGACCTCATCGTTTCCACCGCCGCCACTGGCATCGCCGCGATCTTTGCGCGCCAGTTGCTTTTTTCGCTTCGCACCCTCGTCAACAACGCGCTCGAACTGAAGCTCACCCATCTGGTACGCGTCGAACTCTACGACAAACTCCAACGCCTGCCCGTGAAGTGGTTCGATTCAAACTCGTCCGGCGAAATCATGTCGCGCGTCGCCGATGATGTGCCAACGATGGACCGCGTGATGATCGAAGGGGTCGATCAGGCCATCGCATCGGTGCTACAATTTCTGATCGTCATCGGCTTCATGCTCCACCACTCGTGGCAGCTCACGCTGGTGACGCTCGCACCGCTGCCCTTCATCGGCCTCATCACCAGTTGGTGGGCCCGCCGATCGGAACCGATGTGGCGCGCCTCGTCGGAGGCCTCATCCGCCCTCCACGCGATCCTCCACGACAACCTCGCCGGCATCCGCCTCATCAAGTCCTACACGGTCGAGCCGAAGGCCTTGGAAAATTTTGACAAAGCCTCGCGCCGGATCGGCGAAAAACACATGGATGTGATGCGCGGCCAAGCCGTCGTGTGGCCGAGCGTTTCGTTCATCGCCGAATCCGGCATCATCCTCATGGTCGGCTTCGGCACTTGGTGGGCCCTCGCAGGAAAAATTTCCGCGGGCACGGTCATTTCCTTTCTCGTCGCATGGGGTTTCCTCTTCGATCCGATTTCGCGCATCAACACGCTTTCGCAAACCTTCACCCGCGGGGTGGTCGCGGCCAAACGCATCTTCGGCATCATCGATACACCCGACGAAAGCCATCTCACCGAAGGCCTGCGCCCGGAATCGATCCGCGGCCATGTGCGCTTCGAACATGTCGCCTTCCACTACGCGGAAAACGCCCCGGCGATCGAAGGCCTCACGCTCGAAGCCCTGCCCGGCGAAACCATCGCCCTCGTCGGTGCCACCGGTGCTGGGAAATCAACCGTGCTCAACCTCCTCACCCGTTTCTACGAACCCAGCAACGGCCGCATCCTCATCGACGGCATGCCGCTGCAGGAAATTTCCAAGGAATGGCTGCGCGATCAACTCGGCTATGTGACGCAAGAAAGCTTCCTCTTCAACACCACCGTGCGCGAAAACCTCCTGCTCGCAAAACACGATGCGAACGACGATGAACTCTGGTCCGCCCTCGAGGCAGCCAATGCCGCAAACTTCGTGAGGTCGAACCCACTCGGACTCGACGCCATCGCCGGCGAACGCGGTGGAAGATTTTCTGGCGGCGAAAAACAACGGCTCTCCATCGCCCGCGCGCTCCTCAAAAACCCGCCCATCCTGCTGCTCGACGAAGCAACCTCGGCACTCGACAACCGCACCGAACGCCTCGTCCAGGATGCGCTCGAAAACCTCAGGGCCGACCGCACCTGCTTCGTCATCGCCCACCGCCTCTCCACCGTGCGCCAAGCCGACCGCATCTGCGTCCTCGAAAAAGGTCGCGTCCTCGAACTCGGCACCCACGAAGAACTCATCAATCGCAATGGTGCCTACGCCCGACTCTGCGAAGCTGGCCTCTCAAGCCAAGCGCATGGCTAATCGAAGCTAAAAAGGCACAAAAAACGGCCCTTGTTCGAGAAATCTCCCAAACAAGGGCCGTAAAAATATCAAAACCGATAAGTCAGCTTACTTAGGCAGCTCGCTCTCGATCGCTTCCTTGGTTTCTTCAACACCTTCAGCAGCCTTCTCGGTAGCCTCACCGGCAGCATCCTTGGCGTCTTCAGCTGCATCCTTCACCTGATCGGCCGCATTCTCCACCGCTTCGCCAGCAGCGCTCTTGGCTTCCGCGGCGGCTTCTTTGACCTCATCCGCAGCTTTGTTCACCTCAGAGACTGCCGCCTCTTTGGCTGCCGCCGCTTCTTCGGCAACATTTGATGCAGCTTCTTTCACGCCTTCGGCAACCTGCTCAGCACCAGAGCTGACTTTCTCGCTCGCGCTTTGCTTGATCTTATCGCAAGAGGCGGACGCACCTAACAGCGCGATCATGGGGATCCAGTATTTCATTTTCATGTATTTTGTGTGTATGGGTTCCGAAACGTCATAGTACGTTTCTAACCGAACATTCTCAAACTCCGCTTTGGCTGTCAAAGATTGAATGAGATTATTTCATGATTCATCGCGGGGCTTGACGCCTCATAAATCATTCCAATTCGCGCGACTTGCACGAATTCGCAATTTACGCGGCGATTCCCTGTGACAATCTTGCACCGTGCAACACGCTGGAATTCGCCAGGCCGGGGTCCTCATCCCGGTCTTTTCGATGCGACGCAGAGGAGACCTTGGCATTGGCGACACCGCAGCTTTGCGCGAATGGATCGACTGGGCCGCGAGGATCGGCGTCACATTCATTCAACTTCTGCCGATCAATGAAAACGGCATCGACGAAAGCCCTTACAGCGCGATTTCCTCCTGCGCGCTCGACCCGATTTACCTGACCCTCGACGCGTCAGAAATCCCCTGGCTCGATGCCGGGGATTTCAGCCGGGCCGGCGACCAGGTCAGCGTGGCCCGCCAGTCCGCACGCGTCGATTACCCCAACGTGCGCCGCGTGAAGCGCAACCTGCTTGAGCTCGCATGGGCGGAGTTTGCCACCGCCGAGCAAGTGCTTCGCGACGAATTCGAGCGCTTCAAATCCGCCGAGCAGGACTGGCTCGCAGACTACTGCCTGTTCCGCTTTCTGATGGAACTTCACGGCGAGTCGCTCACTTGGGACAAATGGCCGGACTCCTCCAACACGCCGGAAAAAGCACGCGAGCATGTCGACTCACTGCGTGCCCGCGACACGGAAGCGGTTGATTATCGCCTGGGATTTTTTGCATTCACCCAATGGCTGTGCTTCCGGCAATGGCGCAGCTTGCGAAAGCATGCCGATTTGCGCGGCGTGAAACTGATGGGCGATTTGCCGATCGGCGTGAGCTGGCATTCGTGCGATGTGTTTTTCAATCGCGATGATTTCCACCTTGAATGGTGCGGCGGCTCACCACCTGAAGGCATGAGCCAAAGCGATCCGTTCTTCCAACAATGGGGGCAGAACTGGGGCATCCCGCTCTACCGATGGGACCACATGCAGGCAAACGGTTTCGCATGGTGGAAAAACCGCGTCCGCCGCCTCACCGAAATTTTCCGCATCTTCCGCCTCGACCACATCCTCGGCTTTTACCGCATCTACGCATTCCCTTGGAGACCCGAACGCAATCACGAATTCATCGGCCTAAGCCATCACGACGCGGCGGAAAAAAACCATGGCATGCTGCCCCGTTGGTTTTTGCGTCCCGACGACACGATGGAAAACAAAGCCGCCAACCGCGCCGATGGCGATGTACGCCTGCGCGCTATCCTTGAGGCCGCCAATGGCGCGGAAATCATCGCCGAAGACCTCGGCTGGGTGCCGGACTATGTGCGCCCACACCTCCACGACCTCGGCATCACCGGCTTCCGCATCCCGCACTGGGATTGCAACGAGTTCGGCCACCCCACACCCGGCAACAGCTTTCCGGAAAATTCCTTCGCCACCTACTCGACCCACGACCACGACCCGGTCAACGGCATCTGGCGCGCTTGCCAAAACGCACTCCGCCGTCATCACGAACACCCCGACAACAGCTCCGGCTGGCAAGCACACGGCGCCTACAACACGCTGCGCATCCTCTCGGAGTTCGCCTCGATCCCCGTGCCATCCCACGGCCCCTGCCCACCCTTCACCGAAGGCATCCGCCTGCGACTCATCAAGGCCCTGCTCGACTCCAACTCGCGCTACGCCTCGGTCATGATCACCGAGCTTTTCGCCATCGACGAACGAATCAACACACCCGGCAGCACTCACTCTCACAACTGGAGCTTCCGCCTGCCATGGACGCTCGAAGAAATCCGCGCCGACCAAAGACTCAACGAAATTTGTCGCAAGCTTGCCATCGCCATCAGCCTCACTCGCGGCAAACCCCTGTATTGACTTCCCCTCGGCGTCCGATTGACTCTTTGCGCTCCCTCATACATACCAAGCCATGTCCAACACGCTGCCACCGAGACCCCGGATCATCGGATCAAAAGTCCGAATCTGCATCGTCGCCTCGAAATACAACGAGGAATTCACGGACTCGCTCGTCGACAACACACTCAAGGAAATCGAGGAACTCGTCCCACAGGCCCGCGTCGATCTGATCCGCGTGCCCGGCGCATTTGAAATTCCCGTGATGGTCGCCACCGTGCTCGAGCGCAACCCGCCCGCCTGCATCATCGCACTCGGCCTGATCATCCGCGGCTCCACCGCCCACGCCGACCTCGTCGCGCGCTCGGTCACCGACTCACTCCAACAACTCGCCGTTTCACACGTGCGGCCGATTATCAACGAGGTCCTTTTGGTCGAAGATGAAAAGCAAGCCTACGCCCGCTGCATCGGTTCACAAATCAATCGCGGCCGCGAAGCTGCCCGCGCCGCCGCATCGATGATCGAAATTTTTCGCGAACTCGACCGCTCGATGCCGCTCATGAACGACGGCAAAAAACGATATGCCTAGTCCCCGCCAAATCCGCGAGGCTGTGGTGCAGTTTCTCTATTGCGCCGATCTCGAAGGAGGTGCCAATCCGGCTGCCCTGCGCGAACCGTTCTGGGACTTTGTCTCGGAATCGGATCTCCGCAAATTGCTCATCGCCACCTTCCGCGCCATCCACCACCTCGCCAGCGGCCGCGAAGATCGGCTCATCGAGTTCCAACAGCGCGCCAACGCCGCCACGCCGCTGCTCGCCGGAAATCCCGCCGCAGAAAAACTCCCGCCCATTCTCAACCGCCTCTCGCGCCTCGAGTCGGACTGGAGCCAGGCCTTCGATCATCTCGAACACTTGCCCAAAGACGATGACGATGCCTCGGTCGCCTCAAAGTTCGCGCCCGCACTGCAACGGCTATTCCGCATCGATCGCGACCTCGCCGCGGCCCGTGCCGACTTCATCGATCAGGCCGGACTTCTCCCCGCACTACGCGGACAGCTTGAGCCGCTCACTGCATCCATCCGCCGCCTCCAGCGGATTTCCGACCGCATCCGCATGGTCGAGGAACCGGAAAATTTCCCCGAACAAAGCGACCTCACCAAACTCCGCGACTCAAAATCGGAAATCGCCTCGCTGCGCAAAACGACCGACTCTTGGGTCGACGCAGTGCTCGCCCACAAGGACTCGATCGACAAAAAGCTCGGAGCGGTGATCGAAAACTACGCACCCGCACGCATCGATCCGGTCGACCGTGCGATCCTGCGCCTCGCCACTCACGAACTTCTCAACACGGCCACACCACCAAAGGTCGTGATCAACGAAGCAATCGAACTCGCCAAGCGTTTCGGCACCACCGATTCCAAGCGCTTCGTCAATGGCATCCTCGATAAAATCGCGGGACTCACCAGCGTCACGGCTACCGATGGCGCGGCCTGAATGTGCCGCAACCATCCCTCGTTGAGGCCATGAACCAACCCACCCCATTCCAACAACGCACGCTGTGGAACGCCGCCACCGGCGTCTCGATCATGATCCTCGGCGCCCTGATGGTCGGCCTCGTCTGGATCATCGGCAAAGTCTTCGGCTTTCTTCAGCCGGTGCTCATTCCATTGATCGTTGCAGGCATCGTCGCCTATGTGCTCGATCCGGTGGTGCGCCTTCTGCAAAAACGCGGACTCAGCAGACTCTGGTCGGTCATCACGCTCTTTGTCGCTTTGCTCCTCTCGATCATGCTGCTCATGGTCGCCCTCATCCCCGCCGTCAACCAAGGCCGCGACCTGCTCAAAAAAACCGTGTCGGCTGTCACCGCAAACGAACAGAAGGCGCCACTTGAAGAAGAAGCCAGCCAAAGCGAACAGGACAAACGCCTCACCAACACACTGGTTTCAAAGTTGGTGAAGATGCGCAGCAAACACGAAGGCAACCCGATCGGCTGGATGCTCACGGAAGTTGACGATCAAGGAAACTCCCTGCCCGCAGATGCCGCCACCACACCCGGACTCGAATCGCTTTCCAACAGCCGCGTCGGCCGCATGCTCTTTCAATACAAGGGAGTCATTCTCAAGACTGGCCGCGAGTGGATCTCCACCGGCTCGACCAAGGTGCTCGGATTCCTCGGCCTCGTGCTCGGCATGATCATGGTGCCGGTCTACCTGTTCTTCTTTCTCAAGGATTCGTCATCAATCCGCGAACACTGGCACGACTATGTGCCGTTGAAAAATTCCGAATTCAAAACCGAACTCGTTGAGACCCTTCAGGAAATCAACGGCTACCTCGTATCGTTCTTCCGCGGCCAAGTTCTCGTCGCCGCCATCGATGGCTTTCTCGTCGGTACCGCACTCACCATCTTCGGCCTGCCCTACGGTTTTCTCATCGGCATCTTCATGGCCATCCTGGGCGTGATCCCCTACATCGGCAGCATCCTTTGCCTCATCCCCGCCTGCATCATCGGCTACCTCCACGCCTCAGGTTCCTCACCCTTTGGCATGACACCCGCCACCTATGTCGGCTGCGTGGTCGCCATCTTTGTAGTGGTCCAACAAATCAACTCCCTCGTCACCGCCCCAAAAATCGTCGGTGACTCGGTCGGCCTCCACCCACTCACCGTGATCTTCTCGATGCTCTTCTGGTCCCTCCTCCTCGGCGGATTCGTCGGAGCCCTCCTCGCAGTCCCACTCACCGCCGCCGTGAAAGTCCTCTTCCGCCGCTACATCTGGGTGCGGGGGAGATTGGTGTGAGTGAAGAGTTAGTGGTTAAGAGTTAGTGGTTATTGGGGGCAAAGAAGAAGCTTCTCCTTCAAGGAGAGTGGGCATCATGCCCACCTCTTCCCCCCCGGTAGGGCGATGAGGCCCTGCAGCGCCGACACATCGCCGCAGGCGCCAAGCGGGCAAGATGCCCGCGCTCCTTTGCAGAAGCTGCTTCACTCCCTCCCAATAACCTCTAACAAATAACCAACAACTCTCCCCCCCGGGTAGGGAGACGCGGCCTCGCGGCGCCGACACATCGCCGCAGGCGCCAAGCGGGCAAGATGCCCGCGCTCCCTTGAGGAAGCCACCGCTATAACAATTTCTTCTCCTCCGCGTCTCTTGGCGACCTCTGCGGCTTGCGGTAAATCTTCTTATGGTATCGGCGCCGCGAGCCGCGTCTCCCTACCGGGAAAGAAAACCCTCTTCACATCACACAAACGCCCGCCACAACGCCGCAACCAATCCGCAAAGCACAAAGCCCAGCGCCAAGGGCATCAACGCGGAGACCGCCGTCCATTTCCAACTGCGCGTTTCCTTGTAGATGGTGTAAAGCGTGGTCGAGCACGGGTTGTGGCAGAGGCTGAACAGCATGAGGCACAAGGCGGTGAGCGAAGTCCACCCGTCGGCTTCGAGGATCGCACGCACATTGCCGGGATCGGTTTCAAACATCACGCCCGCGCCCTGACCACCTGCCGCGCCAGTCACCAACACGGTAAGCATGAGAATCGTGGGCACGACAATTTCGTTAGCGGGAATCGCCACGATGTAGGCCAGCAGGATCACGCCAGTGAGCCCGATCAAACGCGCGAAGGGATCCGTGCCATGCACAAACCATGCGGCAAGGCTTTGATCGCCGATGAAAATATTCGCCGAAAGCCAGATCGCCGCACCGGCCGGCAGCGCAAACACCACCGCGCGCCACAGCACGATCAGCGTCCGATCAATGATCGAAGTATAAAGGGTCTTCCAGAAATCCGGCGGGCGGTAAGGCGGCAGTTCGAGGCTGAAGGTCGAGGCCTCGCCGCGCAGCACCGTACGGGCAAGCATCCACGAACTCAGCATCGCAAAACCAAAGCCCAACAAGGCCACCGCCAGCACCGATAGTGCGGCGATCGAACCACCCCAACCGCGCGGCGCCAGCGTGCCGATGAAAACTCCAGCCATTAGGATCTGCGTGGGCCAGCGACCATTGCAGATTGAAAAGTTGTTCGTCAGAATCGCAATCAAGCGCTCGCGCGGCGAATCAATGATCCGCGTGGCAACCACCCCCGCCGCATTGCAACCCAAGCCCATCGCCATTGTCAGCGCCTGTTTGCCATGCGCACCCACGCGTTGAAACATGCGATCGAGGTTGAAGGCGACGCGCGGCAAATACCCGAAGTCTTCCAGCAAGGTGAAACAGGGGAAAAATATCGCCATCGGCGGCAGCATCACGCTGATCACCCACGCGGTGGCGAGGTACATGCCATCGACAAGCAAGCCCTTCAACCACCACGGCGCGCCCACCGAAACAAACAACTCCGATAACCAGCCATGACCTTTGTCGACCAGCAAGGATCCCAACATCGCCGATGGAACATTCGCACCGACAATCGTCAGCCAAAGGATCGCACCCAGCACGGCGATCATGATCGGAAAGGCGGTGAGCGGATGCGTCAGCAATCGATCCAAGGCTTGTTGCCACGCCAATCGCCGGTCACCACCACTGCGCGTGACGCTGCGCTCGGCGATTCGCGCGGCCTCGCCATGAATCGACTCGGCAATCCGGTCGTGCAGGTCCTGTGGCAGTTGCCAGCGCAACTCCCCTGCCTCTTTCAACACATCGTCCTTGCTCTTCATGAAAAATTTTTTGCCTCTCTCAAACCTGCGGCATCGTCCTTTCCTCCACCAGATTTCCAATCTCTCCCGATTGCACCGCATCGATGATTTCGCGATCACCTTCCAGCAATCGCAAGGCCACCCAACGCGGCTGCGCCAAACGCGGAAACACCTCAAGCAGGTCAGCCTCGACCTTGTCCAAGGCCTGCGAGAGCCCACGCACATCGAGCGGCAACTTGCGCGGCGACGGATCATCCACGCGCGCCGCCATCAACGAAATCTCCTTGAGCAAATCCGCAATCCCCTCGCCCGACCGCGCCGCACACGGCACCACCGGCACACCAAGATCGCGCGCCAAATTGCGCGTGTCGACCTCCAACCCATGCGCCCGCGCTTCGTCCATGAGGTTCAAGCAAAGCACCGCACGCCGCGTGATCTGCAAGACCTGCAACACGAGGTTGAGGTTGCGCTCCATGCATGAGGCATCGACGACCATCACCGTCACATCCGGCCTGCCAAACAACAAAAACGATCTCGCGACCTCCTCATCCGGTGAAGCCGACAACAACGAATAGGTCCCCGGCAGATCGATCATCCGGTATTTTTTCCCCTCGTAGGAGAATCCGCCTTCCGCCCGACCCACGGTCTTGCCCGGCCAATTTCCCGTGTGCATCCGCAAGCCGGTAAGCGCATTGAAAACCGTGGTCTTGCCAGTGTTGGGATTGCCGGCCAACGCGATGACAAAATCGCTATCATCAACACGCAGGCCAAGCTTCTGCAAGCGACCCTGACGCGATGGACAGGTCACGCATGCTTCGCTGGCTTGATGTTCGGAAATTGGCTTCATGCTTGCTCGGATTTAAAAACTGCGGCCGGCCTGTGAATCAAGATTCCCTTCGCCTGCGACTCCCTGAGACCGATCATCGCACCGCGAATCATATAACTTTTCGGGCTGCCAAACGGACTCGCAAACTCGCAGCGGATCTTGGTTCCAGGCACCACGCCGAGATCCAACAAACGCGTCCGCTCGGGCCCGACACAGCTTGGCGCCAACCCATGCACGATCGCGGTCTCGCCGACACGAAGATCCGACAAACGCCCCAAACCCTCGGGCAAATCATCCCCCGCATCGATGCCGATCAAGTGAATCAATCCCGCAACAACCGCCGGAATCACAAGCTCACGACCCTCAACTTTTGCGGCTACCGATCCATCGGCCAAATGCGCGATCGCATCCATCCGCGTCCCCGGCGCCAAACCCAAAGCACCTGCCAAGCGAAACAATGCCTCGGGCTCATCCTCAATGTGACCAATGCGCGCCGGCACGCCATCCGCCCACGCGGCAAGCGATGGCAGCGGCCGTTTCGGCATCAGCCCCTCGCGCGTCGGGATCGGATCGCCGTGCGGATCATAGCGCGGGTTGTTCATGCGGTCGGCCATGGCATTGACCTCATCCGCTTCAAGCCGGTGCTCCTCGCGATGCGCTTCACGATGCCAATCGACCGCCGGAGTGCTGGTTTGCCGCATCAACCAAGTTTCAAAAATCCGGTGATTCCGCACGACCTGCAGCGCGTATTTTCTACCCGCGTCAGAAAGTTGATGCGCATCGCCCGCCGCCACCAACAAGCCGCGCGCCCGCAATTCACCCAAGGCCGTCGCCGCTTCCTCGCGCGATTTTCCCGTCGCGCCAGCCAAGCTCTCAAGCGTCGCACCTCTGCCGGCCTCATCGCAATCGAAGGCATGCTTGAGGGCGTCCTCCAACAAAACCCTCAAGGCGCCGGGCGCTTCTCTGGTGAATCCATCCATCACTTATCGTCAGATCATTGGACCACCTCCAAGAACTTCGCAAGTGGAAACAAAAATTGCGTCATTCAGCCGATCCATCCGGCACAGGAATCGCCTCGCAAACCTCGCGCCAACCGGGGAAATTCCAATAATTCGGAAACCCACGGCACTGGATCGGCTTCACGGCCTGAATCGTACAACTATTGCCGTCGAGCATCACGCACTCGTGATTTTCCTTTTCGATCAGCGAAAGCCCCATGCGGTCGCTGCGCAAGCGGGTGAAACGCGCAATGAATTCCTCTTCGCCGAGCTTGAGAAACCTGGCGATCGCCGCGACCTCGTCTTCTTCGAGCCGCACATCACCCGGCCACTTGCAGCAAGCCGCGCAACGCTGGCACACATATCGCACGCCCTTTTCCAGCGACGCGACACGATTGGCCACGCTGCCGTGCGATGACAAGTCATGCTCACTCATGGTCCGATCTCAAAGTCGCTGATAATGATAATTCACCCGCCCAAGGAACCAGCGCCACTTCTTGCCGGGCTTGCCATTATCGAGCAAAAAGTGCGGGCAATTCTTGTTGGCCGGATTCCTGCCCTTCCTTGGCCAATGATAATGCGGCACGACATGACGCAATGAAATCCCCTGCTTCTTCATCAGGATCGCCGTGAGTTTTGCGGTCCGCTCGATCGTCGCCCTTCGGCTGCTGCCGCGATGCTCGCACATTTCGATGCCGATCGAGAGACGGTTTCCCGGGCCATGGAAATCCGCATGCTCGCCCTGCTCGCTGATCGGCATGTGCTGGATCGCCTCGCGGTCATCGACGGTGAAATGCCAAATGAGATAACCAATGCGGTTTCCAGTTTTGGTCTTCGGCGATCGCAGCGCGCCACGCTTGAGCGCGATCGAATGCTGATTGGCATCCGCGCGGTAATTTTGCGTGCTGTGAATCGTAATGTACCGCGGCCGCATTGGCCTCACGACTTTGCGGCCATGGCGGCCACGCGGGACCATGTCGGCGCGAAGATTCACCTCGCGATACATCCGCGAAACCGAGCTCTTGCCGCCCGATGATGACACCAACCTTCCTTCGCGACCACCACCCGGCGGCCCGACGCGATGACACTGCAGGCTCATCGCCACTGGCAGCATGACCGCCATGATGCAGAGAAAGCGTTTCACGCAAAACATCTAGCATAAGCACCGATCTCAGAGGAAACGGAAATTTCCTCCATAGTGGCCGACCCGCTCCAGCCATTTGCTCTTGGCTCAGGCCCGCCAATCGCCAAACTCGCCGCGCATGAGGCTCTTCGACACGCTCACCCGCACCGAACGCGAACTCCGGCCGATCGACGGCTCGACCTTCCGCTTCTACTGCTGCGGACCCACGGTTTACGGACCCGCCCACATCGGCAACTTCCGCACCTTCGTGCTTCAGGATGTCCTGCGCCGCACGCTCGAGACCGGCGGCACCCGCACGATGCATGTCCGCAACATCACCGATGTCGACGACAAGACGATCCGCGATTCGCAGAAAGCCGGACAATCCCTCACCGACTTCACCCGCGGATGGACGGAAAAATTCCACACCGATTGCAAGAAGCTCGGACTCCTAGCACCGCATGTCGAGCCGGGCGCCGTCGATCACATCCCGCAGCAAATCGCGATGATCGATGAGCTGATGAAAAAAGGTCACGCCTATCTCTCCGACGACGGCTCGGTCTATTTCAACATCGCATCCTTCCCCGGCTATGGCGCGCTCTCACACCTCGAACACCGCGAACTCGAACTTGGAAAAACCCAAAACACCCGCGCCAGCTCGGATGAGTACGACAAGGAAAACCTCTCGGACTTTGTGCTCTGGAAAGCACGCCGACCCGAGGACGGTGTCAATTTCTGGCCATCACCCTGGGGCGAGGGCCGACCCGGCTGGCACCTCGAGTGCTCGGCAATGATCAAGGAATACCTCGGCGATTCGTTCGACCTCCACTCGGGCGGTGTCGACCTGGTTTTCCCGCATCACGAAAACGAAATCGCCCAAAGCACCTGCTCCTGCGGCGGCAAGTTCGCGGTGCATTGGTTTCACATCACCCACCTGCTCGTCGATGGCGGCAAGATGTCGAAATCGCTCGGCAACCTCTACACCATCGACGATCTCGAAAAACGCGGCTTCACCGCGATGGAGGTGCGCTATGTCCTCATCGGCGGACACTACCGCAAGCAACTCAACTTCACCCTCGACTCACTAAGCGCCGCACACGAAGCACTCGCAAAAATCGCCAAAGGCACCCGCTCGCTCGCAACAAGAGCCGGCGCCGAAGTGACGCTGAGCTCGGTCGACTTCGGACCCTTCCAGAGCGCATGGGATTCGCTCAACGACGACCTCAACACGCCCGCCGCCCTCGGTGGAATTTTCACCGGACTCAAAGCCTCCACCGACCTCCAAGGCAAGGACGCCGCCGCCGCGCTCGCCGCGCTCAACCGTATCCTCCGCGCCCTCGGCATCACCCTTCCCGAAGCGAACGAAAAGGAATCCGCCGATGTCCCTGATGATATCCGCGCGCTCGCCGAAACCCGCTGGCAAGCACGCAGCACCAAAAACTGGGCCGAGTCCGACCGCCTCCGCGACGAACTCGCCAAGCTCGGCTGGCAAGTCAAAGACGGCAAAGAAGGGTACACGCTGGAGAAGTCGTGAGGTTATTGGGTGAGAGGGGGCGAACATCGAACACTGAACATCCAACATCGAACATCGAAATAGAAGAGATCGAAAAAGCGACTTCTTCAAAAGGGGGGCACGGGCGGCCCGCCTGTGTTTTCAAAAGGACCGCGGGCATCCTGCCCGCCTAAACGCCTGCGGCGATAATTCGGCGCCGCGGGCCGCGTCGCCCTACCGATTGAAGGCGCCTGTTCATCCTCATCACTTAAAACTGAATACTTGAAACTTGAAACCTCTCTCTCCTTGACATCATCGCACCAGTGCACCATGGTGCAGATATGCGCCTCACCATCAACCTCGACGACGAACTATACGCCATGGCGCGGGCTCATGCGGTCCGCGAGCGGATTTCGCTCAGCAAAGCGATTTCGAGCCTGTTGCGAAGACAGGATTCCGAAAGCATCCCAGCCAAGGGGCGCAAAAAACCCGGCTTGCATCCACGCTCGGGCTTTCCCGTCGCCGCGGCAGGCGGACGCAAACTCGAGCCAGAGAAAATTCGCCAAGCCCTCGATGACGAAGATGTCGGATCCCTGCAGGCCCTTGGTCTGAAGCCGGCGGAAATCAAGCAACGCATCAAATGACCTGGCTACTCGATGGCAATGTGTTGATCGCGATGCTTCTGCCGGATCATCCGCATCACGAGCGCGTGCACCGCTGGCTGGCTGTTATCGGCAAAGATCGCATCGCCACCTGTCCGGTCACTGAAGGCACCCTGTTGCGCGTATTCATGATGCTCGCCAGCGACCCATCGCCACGGGCTGCGTGGGAGGCACTGGAATCAGTGCGCGCCCATCCGCGGCACGAATTTTGGACTGAAAATTTTTCTTACTCTGAAATCATACCCACACGAATCACCGGGCACCGACAGATCACGGATTCATGGTTGGCCGAACTTGCGCGCCGCAAAAAAGCCAAACTCGCCACCCTCGACGAAGCACTCTTCGCACTCTGGCCAAAATCCGCATTTCTGATTCCGGTGTGAGGGGCGAGAGAGCATCGAAGTGGAAGAGATTGAGGAAGCCGCTTCTTCATAGGGGAGCGCCGGCGTCTCGCTGGCCGTGTCCTGCATCCTGCAGGACACCTCACCCGGTAGGGCGATGCGGCCCCGCAGCGCCGACTCACCGCCGCAGGCGCTCAAGCAGGCAAGATGCCCGCGCTCCCTTGAAGAAAATGCTTTTTCATGGACCTCAGCTCACCAACGGACCTTTCGGAGTAAGGTCCCTGCCTGAAGAAGAGGCTTCTTTATCTTCCCCAATACCCCTTAACAAATAACCTCTAACTCTCTTCCCCTCTGCGTCCCTTGGCGACCTTTGCGGCTTGCGGTAAATCTTCTGTATGTATCGGCGCCGCGGGCCGCGTCGCCCTACCGGGATAAAGAAGCTGCTTCTTTTTCAGCTTTTACTCCTCAAACCAGCTGCGTCTCCACCAGCAATCGATACATCCCAGGCTGCGCCACCATCTCATCATGCGTGCCGCTTTCGACGATGCGGCCTTGATTGAACACCAGGATCCTGTCCGCGTCTCTCACGGTGGAAAGACGATGCGCGATGACGATGCTGGTGCGTCCTTGCATCAATCGTTCGAGCGCTTCGTTCACCAATCGTTCGCTTTCGCTGTCGAGTGCGGAGGTGGCTTCGTCCAAAAGCAGAATACGCGGGTTGGCCAAAATTGCACGCGCGATGGCGATGCGCTGACGCTGCCCGCCCGAGAGTTTCACGCCACGCGGACCCACCATGGTGTCCATGCCTTCGGGCAAGCGGTCGATGAACTCGGTCGCGTTCGCCAAGCGGCAGGCCTCGCGAATTTCATCCTCAGTGGCACCGCTTTTTCCGTAACCGACATTTTCGTGGATCGTCCCGCCAAACAACAAAACCTCCTGCGGCACGATCGCCATCTGCGAGCGGATCGCACGCAGCGAAATTTCCTTCGCCTCACAGCCGTCGAAAAGAATTCGGCCCGCGTCAGGGTCACCAAAACCAAGGATCAGCGAAAGCACGGTCGATTTCCCCGCGCCAGATGGCCCGACCAAGGCGACTCGCTGACCCGGCTGCACGGCAAACGAAAGGTCATCGAGCACGCATGCCTCGGGCCTCGACGGATAGCGGAACGAAACCCGCTCGAACTCCACCGCGCCGCCAAGCAACGCGCGATCATCGCCATCCGCGCGCTCGGGCTTGGCATCGAGTAATTCCCGCAAGCGCTCGGTCGCGCCCGATGTCTGCTGGAGCTGCGAAACAATTTCCGGAAACGATCCGAGTGAGGCGCCGACAAAAATCGAAAACAAAATGAACGAGGCAAAATTCGTCCAGGTGATTTGCTCGGTCGCGAGCATCCGCGCACCTTGCCAGATCACCATCGAGATCGTGCCAAACAGTGCAAAGATGATGAATGCCAAAAACGCCGCCCGCGAACGCGCTCCGCGCGAGGCGACATGGAAAAACCTTTCGAGCGCCGAGCCGTAGCGCCGCGATTCGAAGTCTTCATTCGCGAAAGCCTTCACATCGGCCATGCCTTGCACGGTTTCCTCAATCACGGTTCCCGCCTCGGCCAACGAATCTTGCGCAGACTTGGAATAACCCCGCACTTTCCTGCCAAAAAACGCCACCGCCAACACCACCACCGGCACGCTCGATAGCATGATCAATGAAAGTTTCCACGATGAGATGAAAATGAAGGTCAAGCCGCCGACAAGAATCACGCTCTGCCTCACCGCCTGCGGCACGGTGTTGAGCAGAGTGTCGCGCACCACCCCGAGGTCGGAAGAAATACGATTGCTCAAGGCACCCGCGCGCTGCTCGTGAAAGTACGACATCGGCAAGCGCAGCAGATGCCGGTAAAGATCCGATCGCAGGTTGTTCAGCGCCGATTCGCCCGAGCGGATGAATCCCTGCACGCGAAAAAATGCCACCACCGCCTGCAAACCCAGCACCGCCAACAATTCAAGCACGATGCGGTTCGAACGCTCAAGGATCAGCGCCGGATCGACCGAACGCCTTAAGGCGTCCGAGGGATTTCCCACCAGTTCCTTGAGAAAATACGGAAACGCCAGCGACAGCATCGCCGTGAGAAACAAGGCTAGGAGCGATGGCAAAAACACCGCCTTTTCCCGCATCAGGTAGCCAAGGATCCATCGATTCGACGAGATGGATGGCTTGCGGGGGGAATCGGACATGGCCGAATGTGAAACGATCGACGCACTCGCGTCAATGACTCAACACCCGCCACCGCGCGGCACTCAACGCTTGCGACGCAGCGCCAACGCAATCACGCCAAAGCCACCTAACATCATCGACGACGGCTCAGGCACCAGCGTGCCGGTCAGCGCGGTGATTTCCGACCGATAGGCATACACATCAGTGTACAGCGTGTAGTCACCAAAGCCGGCAGGATTCGATACCGAGTCAGCATCCGGACCATCCGCAGTCGCATAGGCGACACCACCCAATCGCCATTCACCATTGCGTAAAATGAACGCTCCCCCACCGGAATCTCCGAGCGCGGCCTGACCATCGATGCCCGAGCCAAACCCAGGCGCATCAAAATCCGTGATGAGATATTTCGCGCCTGCCGCATCGATGTGGTTAAATTCCATGTGATTGAAGCCCCAGCGCATCGGCACATCATCGCTAGTACCCGGAGTGCCCCATGAGTAGGGCGCAGTCAAATCCTCAGAACCGGTCCCAGCCCCCAAACGCATGCCCCTGCCCGCCATGATCATCAGCGAGCCCACGCTCGGAGCGGAATCGGAAATCTTCACCGTTGGCAGCGAAGGAGTGGGATTTGCTCCCGCGACTGAAAATTTGTACAAAATTAGATCGGTATTCACACCCGATGAAACAATACGCGTGCCGTTCAGATTCGAATTCGTCGGCTGCGGGTCGATGAAGGAATAAGAATGCCCGCCGATTGTGATGCTAGCAGTCTCAGTGATGTGTTCGGCACTCAGCACCCAGCCTTCCATCGTCGTCGCATTGTAGCCGAGGTAGATGCCGCTGGCATCGGAATATCGCAGCATATTTCCGAAGTAGGGAAATGCCGGCAGCGCGGAACTCGACAACACAACCTGCAAGCCAGCCTCACCGGCGTTGTTGGTACCATTGCCATTAGTGCCTCCGACAATGATCGCCGAGGCCGATCCGGCCATGGCCAACGAGGAAATCAAGAGCGCCCTCAACGCAACTTGGCTATCGGAGAAAATCATGCCACTATGAAACCATGATACCGGGGCATGTCAAGAAAGGGACCAGGCCCGAAACTTTAGCCCCGCGCTGAAACAAGGCCTTGCCTTGAGATTCCCGAAATGCCTTGACCCACGAGTTCTGTCACCGATCTTTGGCAAGTCGATATGGGACTCTTTCTCAAGGCTATCGTGGTTCTCAGCATGCTCATCGGCATGCACAGCCGCTCCTTTGCGGCCGATCCCTGCGATGTCATGGCCGCCGTCCACGAGCACGGTCACGATCATCACCACGACCACCCGGGCCCATGCGATTCACATGAGGACAAATGCCCGCCCGATCATCACCACCATCACGGTGCCGGATGCTTTTGCAGTGGCATGCCGATGATTGATCAAAAGGACCATTCTCTTCGACTTTTCGCGCCATGCTTCAGCCTGTCGCGCATGCAATACGAACGGGAAAGCATTCCCGACGGTCCTTTTTTGAGTGAGGACAAACCGCCATTGATCTGAGCGGCCACTCGCGCCCCATCGTGCCCGCATGGCACGGTATTTTCCACGCGCCCGCGTTTCGGGCCGTATCGTTTGTCCCATTTTTTCATCCGGTACTTTGCCCGGATCCACCTCACTCAACAAATCCATGTTTCATCAAAAATTTCGCCACTGGCTGCTGCTTGCCTGCCTCGCCATTCCCGTTCACGCGCAACCTGCGGTGGTCGTGACGCTTTCCACGGTTGGCGATCGTGTGCGCGCCCAAAACCCCGAGCTCGCCGCCGCACGCCTGCGCATCCAGGAAGCCGCCGCGCGCGTGAAGCAATCAGGACGACTGCCGAATCCAAATCTCGAAACCGCCTTCGAACGCGATGCGTCATTCAATGAACACAAACTCGAAGTTGGATTCACCCAGCGTTTTCCGGTCACTAACCGCCTGCGTCTCGAAAAAACCATCTCGTCCATCGAGTTGCGTGCGGCCGAATCGGAAGTGCGCGAAATCGAGCGACAACTCATCAGCCAAGCCCGCGAAACAGCCGTGAAGTTGCACGCCATCCGCCAGCAACAGGCGCTGCTTCGCAATCAAAACAGGCTCATGCGGCAGTATGCCCAAAGCCTCGCCGATAGCGCGCAAAAAGGCGAGGTCTCACCACTCGACGCGGGTCAGGCAAAACTCGACGCAGCCTCGCTCGAGATTCAGTCACGCGAACTCGAATCCGAGCAAAACATCCACATCGGCATGCTCAAGCTCCTGCTTGGCATCCACTCAGGCGAGGCCATCGAAATCGATGGTGAACTCACCGAACCCGAGATCCCGCACAACACGGCCAAGCTCTCCCAACGACCCGACCTCCAAAAGGCCGAACTCGCATTGCAGGCCGCCACGCAGCAGATCGGGCTCGAAAAAAGCCGTCGCTACGATGACATCGAAGGCGGCCTCTTCGCTTCCAGCAATCGCAGAGAAGACGCTCCCGAAGGTTACGACACCGAAACGATGGTCGGGCTGAGCCTGAAAATTCCTCTGCCGTTTTGGAATCAAAACACCGCGGCCATCGAGGAAGCAAAGATCCGCAAGACGCGCGTTGAAAACGAAGCAATCGCACTCGCGCGTAAGATCAGCCTCGAAGCGGAAACCGCCCAAGCTGACATGAAACAATGGGCCTCGCTCGCTCGCGAAATCAAAGGCTCGCTCCTTCCACTCGCCGAGCAGCAAGCGCAAGCCACCGAGACCGCTTATGCCAACGGGCAAACCGAAATCCGAACGCTGCTGACCGCCAAACAAAAATACCTCGAACTCGCCTCATCGCACATCGACGCGCTGCGCGAATTCCACCTCGCCCGCGTGCGCTACGACGCGGCCTTGGGCAATCCATAAACCAAATTTCCTCATCATCATGAAACCATCATTCATTCCATTGCTTGTCACCTTGCTGATCACTCCATGCGCCTTTTCCGCCGTGGCGGTTCCACCGGTCATCCTCACCGAACAAGGCGTCAGGAACCTCGGCCTTGAAACCGTCGTCGTCGAAGAAGCCGACTTCGAAACCACCACCTTCGCCCTCGGTCGCACCGAGGCGAATCCGGAACATCGATCCGTCCTCAGCAGCCGCGTCTCAGGACGTGTCATCGAAACAAACCTCAGCATCGGCAGCTATGTCGAGAAAGGCGACAAACTCGTTCTGTTAGAAAGTCGTCAACCCGGCACCCCACCACCAAGCATTTGGCTCACGGCTCCAGCCAACGGCACAGTCATTTCCATCAACACCAAGCTCGGAGCACCGGTCGAACCCACCGACAGTCTCGCGGAACTCGCCGATCTGAAAACCATCTATCTGATCGCCACATTGCCGCAAGGCACCGCCGGAAAAATCAAACAAGGCACGCAGGCGAAGATTCGTTTTCCGATCCGCCCGGACAAGGAATACACCGCGACCTTGTTGAAATTCGCGGCCTGTCCTTGCCCCGATCCCGCTTGTGCGCTGGGTCAGGATGTTTCCACCCGTTCGGAAAAAACCGAAGGCGCGGATCTCAACACCGCCGGTGTCATCTTCACCATCGAGAACCCCGACAATCAACTACGCCCCGGCATGAACGCCGAGTGCTCGATCGTCATGGAAAAACGCGAGGGTGTACTCAGCGTCCCGCGCGAGACGATCCAGGGCGGCGCCACCAACCGTCATGTTTATGTCAAACACATGACCATACCCAACGCCTTCGATCGGGTAAACGTGCAAAGCGGAATTTCGAACAATGATCGCGTGGAAATCATCGACGGCCTATTGCCCGGAGACGAAGTCGTGACCCGCGGTTCTTACTCGCTCGGTTTCGCCGGCAGTGGCGGCGGACCCTCGCTCAAAGAAGCCTTGGACGCCGCACACGGTCACGAGCACAACGAGGACGGATCGGAAAAAACAGCCGATCAAAAAGCCGACTCGAGTTCGGCGCATGACCACGCGTCACACGGCACAAGCATCCGCGAGATCTTCTTCATGGCAGCCACCGCCATCCTCGCCGCGTGGTTGGTCGTCACCTCGCTGCGTCAGCGTCAGTCCAAAACCGCCAGCAACAAACTTTCCTGATCCATGCTCAACACACTCATCCGTTGGTCGCTACGCAATCGCGCGATCATTCTCTGCCTTTCGCTGTTGATCCTGGCGATGGGTTTCAAAACCGGCAGTGAACTTCCGGTCGAAGTCCTTCCCGATCTCACCAAACCCACGGTCACCATTCTGACAGAAGCGCCCGGGCTTTCACCCGAGGAAGTCGAAGCACTCGTCACCCAACCGATCGAAAACTCGATGATGGGCGTTGCAGGTCTGACCCGCATGCGCTCGACCTCGGACATCGCGCTTTCGCTCGTCTTCGCCGAATTTGAATGGGGCACCGACATTTACAAGGCACGCCAGTTTGTCCAAGAGCGCTTGCAAGTCGCCCGCGAACAACTGCCGCAGGAAACCCAGCCCTACCTCACCCCCGTGGCATCATTGATGGGAGAGATCCTGCTCATCGGCGTGAAAAGCACCGATGGAAAAACCGCAGCGATGGATGTTCGAACGGTGGCTGACTGGACGATCAGAAAGCGCCTTCAGGCCATTCCAGGTGTCGCCGAAGTGCTCAACATGGGCGGCGGAGTCAAGCAGGCCCAAGTCCAGCCCGACCCATGGCGCATGCAGGCCAACGGTGTGACCATCGAAGAACTCGAGGACTCGGTTCGAAAGGCCGCGTCCAACACCACCGGCGGTTTCATCGACAGCGGACCACAGGAAATCATGGTCCGCAATCTCGCCATGACGGTCGAGCTCGAGGACATCGCGCGCACCATCATCAAGATGTCGAGCGGTCGCCCTATCGCGATCTCCGATGTCGCCACCGTCGCCTGGGGCACGGAACCGAAACGCGGCGAGGCCGCCGTCAATGGCAGCCCCGGCGTGATCATGAGCGTCATCAAGGCCCCCGGATTCGACACCATCGCGCTCACTGAAAAAATTGAAGCGGCGATTCAAGGCCTTCAAGCCACCCTTCCCGAAAGCGTTGAAGCCACCGTGCTGTTCCGCCAACGCGATTTCATCGACAGCGCCATCGGCAACCTCAAGAAGGCCATCGTCGAAGGAGCGGTCATGGTGACCGTGGTGCTGCTGCTTTTCCTGCTCAGCTTTCGTACCACATTCATCACGCTGATGGCGATGCCGCTGAGTTTTTGCATCACCCTGCTCACCTTCCAATGGATGGGGCTCAGCGTGAACAGCATGACGCTCGGCGGCCTCGCTGTCGCCATCGGCATGGTTGTCGATGATGCGATCGTCGATGTGGAAAATGTGTTTCGCCGACTACGTGAAAATGCCCGACTCAAGGAACCGCTGCCGAAACTTGAACTCATCGCGCTCGCGTCTGGCGAGGTGCGCAACTCGATCCTCTACGCCACCATCCTGATCGTGCTGGTGTTCATCCCGCTGCTCGGACTTTCTGGAGTGGAGGGCAAACTCTTCGCACCCATCGCCATCGCGACGATCATCAGCATGATCGCTTCCTTTGTGGTTTCACTCACAACGATCCCCGTGCTCTGCTCTTTCCTGCTGAAAGAGAAACCTGCCGACGAAGGGCACAGCCACAACGATGGTCGATTGGTCCGCTCTCTGAAGCGCGTGCTCAAGAACACGATCCTCGGTCTCAGTCTGCGCCAACCTGGCATCATCATCGCCTCGGTATCCGCGTTGCTTGCGCTGGCCTTCATGCTCTACCCGCAGATGAGCCGCGACTTTCTGCCCGCCTTCCACGAGGAGACCGCCGTCGTCACCACCGGTGCCGGCCCGGGGACCTCATTGGCGGAAATGGAAATCATTTCGAATGCCGTGGAGGATCAGATCCGTCAGGTGCCTGAAGTTCTCCACATTGGCCGCCGCATCGGTCGCGCCGAACGCAGCGACCACGTCGTCCCAATGAACAATGTCGAATTCGATATCGATTTCAAAAAAGACGGCAAAGGCCGCCCGCTCAAAGTCGTGCTCGATGACATCCGCGACCGCATCAAGACGGTTCCCGGCACCTTTAGCATCATCTCAGGACCACTTTCCCACCGCATCAGCCACCTGCTCAGCGGCGTCACCTCACCAGTCGCGGTGAAGATCTTCGGCCCCGACCTCGCCACCATCACCCAGCTAGGCGAACAGGTTCAAAAAATATCCAAAACCATTCCCGGCCTGCAGGATGCCAAGCTCGACATGCAGGCGCAGATCCCGCAGCTCCGCATCGAACTTGACCGCGACCGCGCCCTTGCCCACGGCGTTTCCCCCGGCGAGCTGAATGCCGAGCTCTCCACGCTGTTGGGGGGATCCAATGTCGCCCAACTCCGCGAGAGCCAGCGCATCATCGACCTCGCCATTCGCTTGCCGGAACACTGGCGCGGCGATGCGGAAACCATCCGCGAGCTACCAATCCACACGGTCACCGGCCACCACATCCCGCTCAAGCTCGTCGCTGATGTGCGCGAAGCTTCCGGCCCCAGCTCGGTCTATCGCGAAAACACCCAACGCCGTTACGTGGTATCCATCAAACCCAGCGAACGCGATGCCGGAGCTCTCGTGAAACAGCTGGAGGAAAAAGTCCGCGAGCAGGTGAAATTGCCCGAAGGATATTTCATCAGCTACGAAGGTGATTTCCGAGCCGAACAGGCCGCCGCCAAACGCATCGCTATTCTCTTCTCAGGTATCCTCATGGTGATCGTGCTGCTGCTGTGGTCCTACTTCCGCAGCCTCGTTCTTGCTTTTCAAGTGCTGCTCAACCTGCCACTCGCGCTGATGGGCAGCTTGATACTGACCTGGTGTTTGGTTGGAAACATCAGCATCGCCACGCTGGTCGGCTTTATCGCCGTCGGCGGCGTCGCCGCGCGCAACGGGATCATGATGATTTCCCACTACCTCCACCTCATGAAACACGAAGGCGAAGAATTCACTGATGCCATGATCGAACGCGGCACACTGGAGAGGCTTGTACCTGTCACCATGACCGCCCTATCGGCAGGCATCGCGCTCATCCCCTTCGTCATTGCCATGGGCGAACCCGGTAAGGAAATCCTTAGCCCTGTCGCGATCTGCATCGTTGGCGGTTTGGTCAGTTCCACGCTGCTCGACTTCGCCGTCACCCCTGCAGTGTTCCGCCTGTTCGGCAAAAAGGCCGCCGCCAAGGCCCTCGCCCTCAACGCGCCAGCCACTCATTGAAGAACCATCACCCGAAAACAAACAACCAACACAAAACTGCAACCATGAAAACAAAACTGAAACTGACCACCACCTTGCTCATTGCCCTGTTTGCCAGCCCGCTCGCTCTTGCAGACGGAGATCATGATCACGGCAAGGAAGAACACCACGAGCACGAGGAGCATATCACAAATGGACCCAACGGCGGCCATGTCGTTGAATCCAAAGCGGGATTCTCGATCGAAATCACCGTGGACAAAGAGCGCAAAGCCCGCATCGTTTTCCTAGACAAGGACAACAAAGTCGTCGCTCTCACCGAACAAAGCATCACCGGCATCGCCGGCGAACGATCCGCGCCAACCAAGCTCTCCTTCGCCAAGGACAAGGATGCCGACGCCAACGTGCTCATGGCCGACCAACCATTGCCCGCCGGTGCCCACGTCCCGGTCATCCTCATGATCAAGACCACTCCCGACGCCAAAGCGGTCACCGAGCGCTTCGAACTGCATCTGCATTGATACGAAGTTTTTCCCGAAGCGGTTGACGATTGCATCGTCTGAGCCGCTGCACGATGGGCCGGATGGATAGAAGAGTGAGCCGCCAACCCGCGCATCAAAAAAAGGACCCAGATCTTCAAGCCCCTCGTTCATCGAGGGGCACTTTTTTTGTCGTGCAATCGTGAGCCTGATGTAAGACTGCTTCCAGCCCGCTGATGTCCGAAGCCGCCCAGGAAGACACCCTGCTCCTTGTGGATCCCGATCTCGATTTCCTTGATTGGGCCACGAAGCATTTGTTTGCGAAGAACCTCAAAATCCTGCGCTGCGACAATGCTGCCAATGCGTTGAAGGTGGTCGAAAAGACTCCCGTCGGCGTGGTGGTTGCCGCGATGGAGCTCGAGCCCTTCGACGGCATGGAGTTGCTTGGCCGCATCCTCCAGCACAGCCCGAACACAATGGTCATTCTCACCGCGGGCTTCCCTAGCACCGGCCAAATCATCGAGGCCACCCAACGCGGTGCCCACGATGTGCTGCGCAAGGAATCGCTCGCCTTCGAACTTCGCACGGTCGTCGAGTCGGCCCTGCAAATGCGCGAAGAGCGCCGCAGCGCGGGCAAGCCGGCGGCGGAACTTCCGAAGAACGACGGCCGCGTGAAAATGATCGGCATTTCGCGCGCGCTCCAAGGGGTCTTCAAAATGGTTGGCCGCGTCGCACGATCAGACGCGCCTGTTCTCATCGCCGGCGAAAGCGGCACCGGCAAGGAGCTCGTCGCAAAAGCCGTGCACGAATACAGCCCGCGCCACCACAAGGAGATGATCACCATCAACTGCGGTGCCATTCCGGAAAACCTTCTCGAGAGCGAACTCTTCGGTCATGAAAAAGGCTCGTTCACCGGTGCGATCGCACGCCGCGCCGGACGCTTCGAGCAAGCGGATGGCGGCACGCTTTTTCTCGATGAAATCGGCGACATGCCGCTCAGCATCCAAGTGAAACTGCTGCGTGTCCTGCAGGACGGATCCTTCTCTCGCGTCGGCTCCAACGAAAACCTCACCACCGATGTGCGCATCATCGCCGCGACGCACAAGAACCTCGCCGAGGAAGTCGCCGCCGGCCGCTTTCGCGAGGATCTTTATTACCGCCTCAATGTCGTCGAGATCCGCATCCCGGCGCTCCGCGAACGCCTCGAAGACATCCCGCTGCTCGCGGAATTTTTCCTCCAACGCATCACCCGCAAGAACGGCATGGCACGCATCCGCCTCACCGCCGAAGCAGTGAACCTCCTGCAGTCCCACACCTGGCCGGGAAATGTGCGCGAACTCGAAAACACGATTGCCCGAGCCTGCGCACTAGCCACTTCGAACATCCTCCTGCCAGCCGACATCCCGCTCGCATCGATCCCCGGCAAATCCCCCGCCCTGCTCACCAACGCGATCGACCAATTGATCAATCTCGCCCCGACCGATGACGACCTGTTCGCATGGGCCAAGCGCGAAATCGCCGGTCGCGTCGTCGAGCGCGCGGATGGAGACCTCAAAAAAGCCGCTCTCTCACTGCACCTTTCGGTCGCCGGCCTCCGCGACATTCTCAAAAGTTGAGGGCTCAAGCCGCTTTACCAAATTGGCGCTTTTCCGGTCATCCGGACTGGCCACACCCACGAACTGATGCAAGGATACGCGCGACGAAATGCACCTGAGGTCGATTCTGCCACTCATGCTCGCGCTTGCCTGCGCCCCCGCCCGCGGTCAGGGCGCGGACGACGATATGCGCAAGGGCGATGAGTCGCTCGCAGCCGGGCTCTGGGAAATCGCCGCATTTCACTACGACCGCAGCCTGCAAGGTGCCAAGCTTGAGCCCGAGCAAAGCGCCCGCGCAGCCATTGGCCTGGCCGAAGCATGGATCCGCGCCGGAAAATCCGCCGAGGCCCTCGACCTGCTCGAGCAATCGATCGCACGCAAGCACCCGGAACAGCCGTTTTGGAAAGGTCAGGCCCTCGCCGCCTCCGGCCGCATCGCCGATGCGATCGCCCAGCTCGCCCCACTGATGGAAAAGCCCGATGCCCCGCACCGTTTTGAAACGGCGGCAAGCCTCGCCAACCTGCAACTCGCGATCGGCCAAACCGATGCCGCACTCGCCACACTGGCGGGACTGGAAAATTCCGTCGACCCATCGCAAGCGCCCGACCTCTTGCTGCGCGAAGTGGAAATCCTGATCGATGCAAAAAAAATTGCCGACGCGCGCAAGCTTCTCGCCTCGGTCGAATCGTTTCCCGAAAAATTCCAAGCAAGGGCCAAACTTCTCAACGCCCACCTCACGCTCGCCGAAAACCAACACTCAGTCGCCGCCGGACTTTTCAAGACACTCATCGATCAACCACAAGGCCTCAAACTCCGCCAGTTCCACTCGGCCGCTGTCGGGCTTGCCGACGCATTGAATGGCTCCGATGGCCCCGCCGCGTCATTGGCATTCATGATTTCATTCATCGGCGAATACCCGGACTCTCCACAACTCGCAGCACTCTTCCAACGCATCGAAAACATGCTGCCGGAAAAACCGCTCGCGGATGATCCGATCCTTGTCCAACTCGCGCAATGGATCAGCGCCGATGAGATCACACCCACCGGCCTCGTCCCCACCGATGATGCGACCTGCGCCGGCGCATGGCCATCCGCAAAACCGCGCGAGGAAATTGTCGCCCATGCAATCTTCACCCGCGCGCTCGCACTCGACCGCAATGGATCGACAGCGGCGCTCGCGGAATCGCGCCGACTCACCAACCGCCTGCGCGCGGAGTTTTCCGATCACCCACTCACCAACCGCGCGCTGCTGATGATCGCCAAACGGGACCTCGCCGCCGTCGCATACGACAAGGCCGCTCACACGCTCACGATCCTTCGCGAAAATTCGAGCCTCCCGCAAGAGCGTGGCGAAGCAGCTTTCCTCGAAGCAATGGAGGCTTACAAAAAAGGCGAAACAGGCCCCGCCGCCAAACTTTTCGAACAAGCCGCCATGGACCTCGAAAACGAGAACTCCAATAACGCGCGCTTCAACTCACTTGTCGCGCTGACGATGGATGAAAAGCAAAGCGCCTCGTCGCTCACCACCATCGCCAACATCAAGGATCCGGCACTCGCCGACGACATCAAACTCGAACGCGCAATGGCCGCAAAGTCATCGCCGGAAAAAACCGCTGCGCTCGCGGAATTTACCTCTCAAAACCCGGAGCACCCGCGCGCCAACGAAGCCCGCATCGCCGCCGCCCACGCCGCACTCGACCAATCGCCGCCCGATCTCACCCGCGCGCAAAACTCGCTCGATGAACTCGCCAAACAAGCCGACACCCCGCAAGGGGTTCCACCCGCGCAGCTCGCTTGGTTGAAACTTCGCATCTCCTCCGCAGCACGCGACCTGCCCGCGGTGATTGCCAACGCCAACGCCTTGCTCACCGAATTTCCCGCCGATCCGGTGGCGGGCGATGCCGCCCTGCTGCTCGGCCGCGCCCACTTCGAATCCCGTAGCTACAACGACGCGCGACTGGTGCTCGAGAAACTCGCCGCCACCAGCGCCGACCCTTCACGCGCCCAAGCGGCATGGTTGCTCGCCGCACAATCGGCCGCACTCGTGCAAACCCCACAATCGCGCCAGGAAGCATTGATCCTTTTCAAAAAATCCAGCGAATCAAACTCTCCGCTCGCGTCGGTCGCCCAACTCGAAATGGCCCGACTCATGATCGACATGAATCAGGCCGAAGAAGCGGTCAATCTGCTTCGCCCATGGTTTTCCTCATTGCAAAAAACCGATCCGATCCACCAAACCTGCGGCCTGCTGCTCGGCGATGCGCTGCAAGCATTGAGCCTCACACGCCCCGATGCCCTCGGCGACGCTCTTGGAATTTACGACGTGCTGCTTGCCAACACCGACAAGAAATCACCGCACTTCAACCGCCTTCAATACCTGCGCGGCCGCATCCTCGAACAAGTTCCCGACAAGCCGGACAGCCCTGGCCAAAACGAACAGGAAGCCCTGCGCTCCTACTACTCGGTGCTCGAAACCAGCGAAACTCCAACCGAGTGGAACTACTTCGAGCTTTGCGGATTCCGCGCGCTCACGCTTTGCGAAAAAGCCCAACGCTGGCAGGCCGCCATCGCCTGCGCCCGCAAAATCGCTTCTTTCAATGGCCCTCGCGCCGATGAAGCCAAACAACGCGCCGAACAAATCCGCCTCAAAAACATGATTTGGGAAGACTGATCCCAAACCAACCCCATCATCCCAACACCCGACGATTATGCCCAACCTACTCATCACAGGACAATCCGGCCGCATGGGCCAAGCCCTCATGCAAGCCGCCGCCACCGATCCCGACTCGACTGTCACCGCCACCCACGATGTCGGACAAGACCTCGACGCCGCGGTTCAAAAGGCCAATTGCATCATCGACTTCACCGTTCACTCGTTCACCGCGCAAGTCGTCGAAGCAGCATTGAAACATGGTACCCGACTCGTCATCGGCACGACCGGCCACAGCGATGATGAACGCGAAATGATCCGCAAAGCTGCCGAAAAACTCCCGATCGTTTTCGCATCGAACTACTCGGTCGGCGTCAACACGCTCTTCTGGCTCACCCGCCACGCGGCACGCATCCTCACCCAGGACCGCTTCGACATCGAAGTGACCGAAATGCACCACCGCCACAAGATCGACTCACCCTCCGGCACCGCACGCACGCTGCTCGAAATTCTCAACGAGGAAACCGGCACTTCCTACAAGGACGATGTCACCCACGGTCGCTTCGGCAACATCGGCCCGCGCCCACAACGCGAGATCGGCATGCACACACTGCGCGGCGGCGATGTGGTTGGCGACCACACGGTGATGTTTGCCGCCGATGGCGAACGCGTCGAACTCACTCACAAGGCATCATCGCGCCTCACCTTCGCAGCAGGCGCCGTGCGCGCCGCAAAATGGCTCGAATCCCAACCTGCCGGCCTCTACGACATGCAGGATGTGCTCGGCCTGAAATGATCCATTCATCAATTCAATATCACTCTTCCATGCGCCTCATTCCCGTTTTTTTCACCCTGCTCGCAATCGCCGCCTGCAAACCGCGCGATGCCTCACAGGCGAAGCCAAACGACAACCCACCGCCAAGCGCCCAAGTCGCAGCGGAGCAAAAACCTGTCGCCGCAAAGGCCGATGTGAAATCATCGCTGCTGCGCATCAACTCGACGCAGCAGTCATGGAATGTCTGGCAGCCATGGGAAAAATCCCCGCCGCGCAAACGCCGCGCCCTCGCCGCCGTGGTCGGCCCGCAACAGGTCCTCACCACCGCCGAGTTGGTGACCGATGCGACCTACCTCGAATTTGAATCCTGCGATGGCACGAAGTTCTCGCCCGCCAAGGTGATCGCCGCCGATTATGAGGCAAACCTCGCGCTGCTCGGTCCGGCATCCGACACCGCCGGCGCCGAACTTTTCGCCACGCTCACGCCATTCGAAATTTCAAAGCCCGCCACCATCGGCAGCCCACTCTCGATCGTTCAGATCGAGGAAAACGGCGTCGCACTCGAAACGACAGGCGCGCTGCAAAGCGTCGACCTCATTTCAAATTTTCTGCAAGGCAACAACTTCCTCACCTACCGCGTAAAGGCCTCGATGCAGGATGCCGCAGGCAGCTACTCACTCCCGGTCCTGCGCGATGGCAAACTCGCCGGCGTGCTCTTCAGCTACAACGCCAAGGACCAACTCTGCGATGTCGCCTCCACCGACATCATCACCCGTTTCCTCCAAGAAGCGGCCGATGGAAATTACACCGGATTCCCCAGCCTCGGGATCTCGATCGCCCGCACCGAAGACCCTTCGTTCCGCCAATGGCTCAAGCTGCCCGACGACGCCGGCGGCATTTACATCCAGACGGTTCGCAAAAAAAATGCCGCCGATCTCGCCGGCGTGAAAAAAGGCGATGTCTTGCTCGCTGCCGATGGCTGCACGATCGACCGCCGCGGCTACTATGATCATCCGACTTACGGCAAACTCCTCTGGGGTCACCTGATCCGCGGCACGAAATCCGTCGGCGACACGGTGACTCTCTCAATCCTGCGCGACGGAAAGCCGATGGAGATCAAGGCCGTGCTCAGCCGCGAACCGGATGAAAGCAAACTCATCCCCAACCACCTCTTCGGCAAGGCCCCCAACTTCCTCGTGAAAGGTGGGCTTCTCTTTCAAGAACTCTCACGCCCCCTGCTCGAAGGCTTCGGCGAAGATTGGAAAACACGCGCCCCACTCAACCTGCTCGACGCGCTGGAAAACCCGGAAAAATACGAGGAATCGATGGATCGAGTCGTGCTCCTCACCGGCGTGATCCCTACCCCGGCGACTGTCGGATACGAGTCGCTGCGCAACCTCATCGTCACCAAGGCGAACGGCAAACCGGTCAAAAACCTGCAAGGGCTCATCGCCGCATTCGACGACAACGCGCCCACGATCCACTCGATCGAATTCGACGAAGAAAATCTCACCATTAACCTCGACGAAGAGACATCTTCGGCAGTCGACTCGCAACTGCTCAAGCGTGGACTCAGCCGCCTTTCCCGCGCCGAGTGATGAGCGTCAGTGAATCGCGCCGTCGCGGATCACCAGCGTGCGATCACCCAGCTCGGCCAGCGACGCATCATGCGTCACCACCACCAGCGTCATCGCATGCTCATTGGCGAGCTCGAGCAACATGGCCATGACCTGCGCGCTGTTGGCCGAATCCAAATTTCCAGTGGGCTCATCGGCAAACAAAACCTTCGGCTCGTTCACAATCGCCCGTGCGATTGCGACCCGCTGCTGCTCGCCGCCGGAGAGCTCGGCCGGAAGGTGATCCTTGCGATGACCAAGCCCAACGCGCTCCAAAGCCTTGATCGCCGCCTTGGTGGAATCAACTCCAGCGATGGCACCCGGCACCGCGACATTTTCCAGCGCGGTCAACTCGGGCAGGAGATGGAAGTTTTGAAACACATAACCAATTTCCCGATTGCGAAAACGAGCCTGTTCCTGCCGCCCCAGCGCGTAAATCTCAACGCCATCAATCCTCACCAAACCGCGCTCCGGACGCTCCAGTCCCGCCAGCGTGTAAAGCAAAGTCGTCTTGCCCGCACCGCTCGGCCCGCACAAAAAAACCCGCTCGCCACGACGAATCCGCAGATCAACCCCATGCAGCACCTCGATCGCCTTGTTGCCAATCCGGTAGCCGCGATGCAGGTCGACCGTTTCAATCATCGTCTCGCTCATTTCCCCGAATCTGCCCACCCATCGCCCCCAAGGCAAGCCCGCTCAAACGGACATCCAACGGAAGAAGTCCACTCGGGCGAATTTGCAAATTTTCACCCATTTCTCACAACGTTGGCTCAAAATTTGAGATGAAATAGCGTTGCGTAACCATCATACTCTCGTTTTCGCCTATGCGCCCACCTGTTTTTGGGCTCACGCCCTCTTTGCGGTTGCATCGGTCAGCCCGCTTTGGTGGAATTTCACCGATGGCCACTCCTACCAATGTTCTCTCCAGCGGAATCGAAATCACCGGCTCCGTCCGCTTTGCCCATGACATGATCGTCGATGGCAAGATCGAAGGCGAAATCACCTCCGACAAGGGCCGAGTCACGATCGGCGAAAATGCCATCATCAAGGGCGACATCTCCGCCGGCGAAGTGAAGGTTTACGGCAAGATCGAAGGCAAAATCACTTCGCAACGCTGCGAACTCAAGGACAAGTCGAAGATCAATGGCGACATCAAGTCGAAGGTCTTCACGATGGAAGAAGGTGCCCAGCTTTCCGGCCGCACCGAGATCGGCGGTTGATCAATCGCCGCTTGTTTCAAAATCTCAACGCCCTTCCCAGCGCTCTTGCGCGTGTTCGCACGAGCGCGGCTCGAGGTGGGAAATGACCCTGCCATCGGGGCTTAGCAGATCGGCGACCATTGCCTCCAAGCGCGTCGCTTGATCATGCGCCTCGCCGACGCTGAGGTGATCATCAAACACGAGGTGAAACTCCACCCAATGCGTGCGGCCCGAGTGACGATGGCGGAAGTTGTGGTACGACAATCCCATCGACGCCACCTCGCGATCGAGTAACTCACGCACTCGACTCTCGATCAGCGGATCCGCCTCGTCGAGCAATCCACCCAAGCTTTCGCGAATGAGGCGTATCCCCACTCTCAAAATATTGCACGCAACCAAAATCGCCACCACCGGATCCCACCACACCCATTCGGTGACATGATACAAACCGAGCCCGATCAGCACCGCGACGCTCGACCAAACATCGGTGAGCACATGCATGCCATTCGCACGCACGAGTGGTGATTCGCTTTTTTTCCCCACCGCCACGAGCGCGAACCCAAGGATCAGGTTGACCCCCGCCGCAAGCGATGTCACCGCCAGACCAAAGCCAAGGTTGCGGATCTCGACGCCGAACAAAAACTGCCGCGCCGCTTCATAAAAAATTAACATTGCCGCGGCGGAAATCATCGCCCCCTCGAAGCCCGCCGAAAGAAATGAAACTTTGTCGTGACCGAAATGATGGGTTTCATCAGCCGGCTTGATCGAGAGCCGCAGAGCCCAACACGCAAAGGCCACGGCAAGAAAATGCACCACCGACTCGGCCGCATCGGAATAGATCGCCGATGATCCCGTCATCACCGCGCCCGAAACCTTCACACCCAACAGCACCAGCGATGCCACGAGGGAAAAATTCATCACGCGCTTCTGCTCCTCGACGCCCGACATGAGGGCGAAGCATGGACGATTCGGCCGACCAGACAAGCAAGAAGGATTCAGATCCGCTTAGGATCGGAATCAGATGCCTTCGCCTTCGTTTCTCGTCTCAATCTTCACCGTTTGCGGCGACGCCAATCCGGGGATCACCCGACGCATCAATTTCTTGAGGCCGCTATCCGCCTCCTCGAGCTCGGCTTCGCCTTGGCGCATGGCGTTTTCCCATGCGGCTGCGAATCCCGGCGCTTGTTCGCGCATCGCGCGGATCGCGAGTTCGTGCACCTGCAAGAGCCGCATCTCGGCGCGCCCCGGCTTCTGCAACAGTGCAGCGTTGTTCACGCGCAGGTTTTCATTCTGCATGCGCAGCAAATCGAGTTCCGACTGCAGCGTCTCATTGCCGCTCGAGTTGATCTTGAGCTGGGTGTTGAGGTGCTTCTGCATGTCCTTGAGCTCGCCCTCGATGCGCTTGATCTCACGCGCGAGATTGCGACGCGCACTGAAGCCGGATTTCCAAATGAAACCGGCGATCAGAAGACCCAGCAAAAGACCCCAGACAAAGGGTGTTTGCAGCGCGGTGTTGAGCAGTTCCATGAGCTTGATGCGATTGGGTTCAGCTTCCTGCGACACGGCGGCGTTGCAGGAAAAGATCGATGCCATCGACGAGCGCAAGCCAGCTCGCCTCGATGATGTTTTCGGAAACACCCACCGTGCCCCAGTTGTTTTCGCCATCGGTCGAGACGATCAAAACGCGCGTCTTGGCGGCGGTCGCATCGTGGCTGTCGATGATGCGTACTTTGTAATCGACCAATGAAACTTCGGAGATCTCCGGGAAAAATGGCAGCAGCGCCTTGCGCAGCGCGAGGTCGAGCGCGTTGACCACACCCCTGCCCTCGGCGACCGTGAGCTCGGGCGTGCCATCGACCATCAGCTTTACCGTCGCCTCGCACACCGGCGGATGCCCGTCGCGATACTGGCGGAAACTCGTGTGATATTCGGTCAGGTCGAAGGGCCTCGCGTGATTGCCAAGCTCGCGGCGGATCAGCAATTCAAGCGAGCCGCCCGCCGCCTCGAAGGAATAGCCTTCGTTCTCGAGTTCCTTCACGCGCTTGAGCACCGCCGATGCCTCGGCCGAGCCTTTTTCCAGCGGAAGACCCAGCTCGCCGGCCTTGATCAGAATGTTCGACTGGCCGCTTAGCTCCGAAACGAGAATGTTCTGCTCGTTGCCAACGCTGGCCGGCTCGATATGCTCGTAGCTGCGCGCCAACTTCTGCACGGCATTCACATGCATGCCGCCCTTGTGCGCGAAAGCCGTGCGACCAACAAAGGCCGCGCGGGCGAAATGCGGGTTGTTCGACACATCGTCGACGAAGTACGATAAATCTCGTAGTTTCTCCAAGCGCGACACCACCGGCATGCCGAGCTTGAGCTGCAGGATCGGGATCACCGAAGTGAGGTTGCAGTTGCCGGTGCGCTCGCCGTAGCCGTTGATCGTTCCCTGCACCTGCGTTGCGCCGGCCTTGACCGCCGCGACGGCGTTGGCCACGGCGAGCTCGCAGTCGTTGTGGGTATGGATGCCGAACGGCACATTCGGCAGACGCTCACGCACCGCCGCGCAAATTTGCACGATCTCATCCGGCAGCGTGCCGCCATTGGTGTCGCAAAGCACAAGACAGGCAGCACCACCGTCGGCGGCCGCTTCGAGCGTCGACAGGGCATGCTCGGGAGAGTCCTTGTAGCCATCGAAGAAATGCTCGGCGTCGTACATGACCTCGCGGCCGTGTTTCACCAGATGGGCCACAGTGTCGCGGATCATCGCGCGGTTTTCCTCGACCGTGGTGCGCAGCACCTCGGTGACATGCAGCTCCCAGCTCTTGCCGAAAATCGTCACCACTGGCGTCTCCGCCTCAAGCAAAAGCGCCACCTGCGGATCATCGCCGACCG
>JBIKIR010000038.1:0-20000 GCA_044361475.1 Luteolibacter sp.
TCGCTTGGATCGAACCAATGATGCCCGGCAACACGCCCAGTACACCGGCTTCCGCACACGACGGCACGCTTCCCGGTGCGGGCATCTCCGGCACCATGCAGCGATAGCAAGGTCCGCCAAGATGCGGCGCGAAAATTGTTGCCTGACCCTCAAAGCGATGGATCGCGCCATACACCAAGGGCTTCTTGAGAAGGCACGCGACATCATTGGTGAGAAAGCGCGTGGGGAAATTGTCGGAGCCATCGACGAGCACATCGTATCGTGCAGCGATGGCCATCGCGTTGTCGGGAGCGAACCTCACTCGATGAAGTTCGAGTTCCACATGCGGATTGATTTCGCGCAAGCGCGCAACCGCGCTCTCGAGTTTGGGTTTCCCGACCCATGAATCACCGTGCAGCACCTGGCGCTGGAGGTTGGAAACATCGACCTCATCGGCATCGACCAAGCCGAGACGGCCAACACCGGCAGCAGCAAGGTATAGTGCCGCGGGCGAGCCCAAGGCACCGGCGCCGATCAAAAGCACGGAGGCATTTTTTAAACGCAGTTGCCCCTCGACCCCGATGTCGGGGATCAGCAGGTGACGCGAATAACGCGCCAGCTCGGCGGCGGAAAGGGTGGCCTGCATGGCGCGCAGAACATGACCCTGAATCGCGTGGCTGTCCAAGGTGGAAAAGCATTTCTCACGCGTCATTCAAGGTGGTAGGTTTCAGACATGTCCGAAGTCCGCTCCACATTCCGCCTTGGCACCGGCGATGCCGCACCTGCATTTTCACTGCCCGATGCCAATGGCCGCATGGTGTCACTTCAAGATGCCGCAGGCCCGCGCGGACTGCTGGTGGCGTTTGCCTGCAACCACTGCCCCTTCGTGATCCACCTCGCCGATGCGCTTGGCGATGTCGCCCGCACACTGGCCGTCGAGGGCGTGCACACGGTCGCAATCAATTCAAACGACACCGCAAACTACCCGCAGGATGCCCCGGCATTGATGCCTGCCTTCGCCGAAAAACACCGCTGGGAATTCCCCTATCTCGTCGATGAATCCCAAGACGTCGCGCTCGCATACGGTGCGGCATGCACGCCGGATTTTTTCCTCTTCGACAGCAAACTGCAGCTCTTCTACACCGGTCAATTTGACAACTCGCGACCACGCTCAAACCAAACCGCCGATGGCGCGGACATGCTCGCCGCCGCGCGCCTGATGCTCGATGGCAAGGCCGCTCCTGCACGCCCTTACCCGAGCAGCGGCTGCAACATCAAGTGGAAGGCCGGGAATCAACCCGGATGGTGGGATTCCGGGGTTTCGCCGGCGTGATGTGCGGTGGCTTGATGTAAATCGGCTGCGGAATTTCCGCCGACCATGCGCGGCGCGTGGCTTCATCGGTTGAACACCACGCCTGCCACAAGCGTGTGGCAGATGGCACCTCGAACGAAAGCCTTGCGCGAATTTCCTCGGGCAATGGAAAGCGTGCGATTTCCTCGCATGAAAAAACCACCAAGCCCTCATCGAGCGCGCTTGCAACACGCTCATGCAAACCTGCCGCATCACACAAGCCGGGCGCGGTGCTGAGTTTGAAATCCGCCACACGCGCTGTCCAAAAACTGCCGCGACGCGCATCGCCAATCGCAAGCGCCGGCTTGCCCGATGCGGCCGATGGCACGGCAAGCAATGATGGCACGGCGACCGCCGGACACCCCATCGCGATCGCCACCCCTTGCGCCGCCGCGATTCCAACGCGCGTGCCGCTGTAACTTCCGGGTCCACTGCCAACGAGCACGAGATCGATTTCGCGATCCTCGCCGAGCAAGGCGTCCAGCGGCCCAAACAAAAGTGCGTTGTGATTGCGATCGCTCGAAAAACCACGCTCGTCCACACGACCGCCAGCACCCACGCGCGCCAGCGTCGCATGCGGCGTCGAAGTCTCAAATATCAGCGCACGGTCCACACTCACGCCGCCGTGATAAACCGCCGCCAAAACATCCGCCAGCACGCAATTTGATCACCGCGCCCAACAAGCCCGAACCGCCGCGCTTTTGCATCGTCAAGCCCGCACGCATTTCCAATGCTCAACGCGTGCACCCGACGCGGGCCATCGTCATTCGCCTCACGCGACTCACCGACACCAGCCTGATCGTTCACTGGTTCACGGAATCACACGGGCTGATCAAGACCGTTGCCAAAGGCGCGCGCAGGCCGGGCAGCCCCTTCGCGGGAAGGCTCGACCTTTTTTTTGGCGGTGAAATCAGTTTTCAATCGGCGCGCAAGGGCGAGTTGCACGCACTGCGCGAAGTGGTGATCCATGACTGGCGCGAAGGGCTGAGGAAAAGTTACGGCAGCACACTGTTTGCCGCTTACTGCTGCCAGCTCGCCGAATCCGCCGTCGAGCCCGAACACCCCGAGCCACAGCTTTACCAACTTCTCGTGCGTGCGCTCAACCACATCGACACCAACGAGCCGACCATGCGCGCACTGCTGCATTTCGAGCGCGAGCTCGCCACGATGATGGGAATCCTGCACGAGAAACGCGAGCCATCCAGCTCGCTGCGCGAAACGCTTGGCGCGCTTCCATCCACGCGCGAGGAATTGATCGCCCGCATCGGCGGCGCCTCATGAGGGCTCAACCTGCACGACCGCCATTGCCGCAATGCCCTCACCACGCCCGATGAATCCCATCGCTTCGTTGGTCGTCGCCTTCACGCCGACCCGCTCCGCCGCGATGCCAAGTGCGGTACCGATGTTCGACTTCATCGCATCGCGATGCGGCAAGACCTTGGGCGCCTCGGCCACCAGCGTCGAATCGACATTCACGATCCGCATGCCCGACTCCGCGGCAAGATCACGGCACTTTTCCAAAATCTTCAGCGAAGAAATCCCCTCGCAAGCCGGGTCACCGGGCGGGAAATAATAACCGATGTCCGGCAGCCCCATCGCACCAAGCACCGCATCGGCAATCGCATGGCAAAGCACATCCGCATCGGAGTGACCCTCCAATCCATGACTATGCGGAATCGTCACACCACCCAAAACCAAGCGGCGGTTTTCCGAAAAACGATGAACATCGTAGCCAATTCCAACCATGTTTGTGAGGGAGTGGGTGAAGTGAAAAATGAATCGCGACGATCAAAGGATTTCAGCAAGCGGCAATACACCATTGCTCGCCACAATCGACCAAGCATCGGCGTAGCCTTCGACCGCAGTAAGCTCGACCTTGCCGCCTGCCGCTTCGACGAGGAGTTGGCCGGCAGCGATGTCCCACAGCGAAATACGCGATTCGATGTAAGCGTCGAGGCGGCCGCTTGCGATGTAGGCCATACCGAGCGCCGCCGATCCCATCATGCGCATCTTACGCGCCTTCAACGATGCGCGGTGAAATCGCTCGATGCCGGTCTTCTTCGCCGCTTCGTCCTTGCCGCAGCCGATGAACAAAATGGATTCGTCAAAACTCGCGCGGGCACTGACGCGGATCGGCTTGCCATTGAGCATCGGCGCACCGCCTTTTTCCACGGTCCATGTCTCGCCAACCATTGGGTCGTGAATCACGCCCACCACAATTTCGCCGGCGACGCGCAACGCGATCGACACGCAGAAGTGCGGAATGCCATAGAAAAAATTCACCGTGCCATCGATCGGGTCGACGATCCACTGCCGGTCGGAGTCCTGGTTGCCAGCGATGCCCTCCTCGCCGTAAAGTGCGTCGCCGGGCCGCGCGCCGAGCAGGATGTCGGTGATCAGCTCCTGCGATTCCTTGTCGAGCGCCAGCTTGATGTCGTGTTGCGTCGCCTCGTCGACCGTGGCATCGCTGCCGAAGTGTTGTCGCAAAAGTTTGCCCGCGGCGAGCGCGGCATCGGTGGCAAGGGCGAGATCGGTCATGAGCGTGGAAAAAATCAGTGGGTGGAGCTTTTCTCGGTGTGCAACATCAGAATCGCACGAACGAGTTGATGGGCGAGATCGTGCTTGCTGGCAAGCGGAAGCTGTTCGATGCGGTCGGGATAGACGAGGGTGACTTCGTTTTGATCCGACTCAAAGCCGATGCCGGGTTTGGAAACATCGTTGGCGATGATCAGGTCGCATTGCTTGCGAGTCAGTTTTTCGCGGGCATTGGCGATCAGGTTTTCGGTCTCGGCGGCGAAGCCAACCAGCGTGCCGGCAAAGCCATGCTTGCTGCGGCATGAACCGAGGATGTCCGGCGTGCGCACCAATTCGAGCGTGAGAGCATCGGCGGACTTCTTGATTTTTTCCTTCGCGGCTGTGGATGGCGTGTAATCCGCCACCGCCGCGGCAAACACCGCGACTTGCATGCGCCCAATGTGGCTCGACACCGCCTCGTACATTTCACCCGCGGTTTCAACCGGCAGGAAATCCACGCCATCAGGCACATCCAGCGAGGTCGGCCCCGAAACGAGCAGGACCGTGTGACCTTCGCGCGCGAAGGCCGCGGCGATTTCATATCCCATCTTGCCCGACGATCGATTGCCGATGAAGCGCACCGGATCGATCGGCTCACGGGTGGGGCCGGCTGTCACAAGGATGTTCACCACCGAAGTCTGAACGCGCCACAGCTCATCGCAAGCCCTCTTCTTGGCGCGCTGATCGTGCAAACAAAAAAGGGCGCGGCAAATGCTGCCGCGCCCGAAATGTTTTTACGTTGGCGAAGAGATCACTTCTTCGGTGCGACCGCCGGCTTCGGCTCCGGTACCTTCGCGGGCGTGGGCTTGTTCGACTTGATGTTCTGAAGCTCCTTGTTTGCTTGCTCGCGTTGTTTGGCGTCAAATTTCTCGGCGATGTCGGCGGCCAATTTCGTCGCGTCCTTCTCACCGCGCTCGGCAGCGAGGGTGGCGATCGCCCATGCCTTGATCGGATCGGCCTTGAGGCCGACGCCATCGTTGAGGAGGTGGGCCAGCGCAAGAGTCGCAGGGCCATGGCCTTGGTTGGCAGCCAGCATGTAAAGTTGACCTGCATTTTCGATGTTGCGCGCCACACCGCCCGCGCCGCGATCATAGAGCACCGCGAGGTTGTACTGGGCTTGGGCAAATCCGCTTTGCGCCGCACGCGTGAGCCAGGCCAAAGCTGCCGATGGGTCGGTCACGCCCATTTTGCCGGAAAGGTAAAGCAGACCGAGTTCATTTTGGGCCTCAGGAAGATTGCCATTGGCGGATGCCAGCAGAAATCCGTATCCGGCAAGGATTTCAGGCTTCTCTTGGGAAAGGATCAATACGGCGAGGCGCAGGCTGGCAACCGGGCTGCCCGCTTCCGCCGCCTTGCGAAGGATGGTGATGCCACGGTCGCTATCTTTGGCCACACCCTTGCCCTGAATGTAGAATTCGGCGGAGCGAAGCATGCAATCAATCTGGCCGGCATCCTTGCCGCGCTCGTACTGTGCTAGGGCTTCCTTGAGGTTCTTTTTGATATTTTCCTCATAGTCACCGAGCGCGAGATAGGCCGAGTACTCCTTGCCATCGATCGCCTTCTTGAGCCACTCGCGACCCTTGGCCTCATCGCGGAATTTTTCATCGCCGCTAAGGTAACGCGATCCAAGCGCGGCCATCGCGGCCGGATTTCCAAGACCTGCGGCCTTGGTGTAGTACTCCAGCGATGCCTTCACATTCTTGAGTTCGGGGAAACCAAACTGACCTTCATAAAATCGACCGATGAGCGACATTGACAGGACATCGCCCGCATCAGCTGCGCGCTTCCACCAGAAGATGGCCTTGTCGGGATCGGGCGTCGACGACAGACGCCCCATCAGATAGGCTTCGCCCAAAATCCGCGCCGCAACCGCTGGGTCGCTTTTGGCAGCTTCTTCAAGTGCCGCGCGGGCTTGTTCGCGCTCCGCTTCCTTATCGGAAGCAAGCAGGATGAACGAGAGTCGATAGATCGCGTCGCGATGCTTCGAGTCTGCCGCCTTGCGATAATACTCCAGGGCTTTGTCCTTGGAAGCTTCAGCACCTCGACCTGTCTCATAGGCAAAACCCAAAAGGTACTGCGCTTCGGCATTGCCCTTTTCCGCAAGCGGCCGGGCAAGATCGACAGCTTTGAAATGACGTCCGCTTTGAAAAGCCTCCATGGCCTCTTTGACGGGGCCATCAACATCGGTTGGCAAGGATGCAATCGTTTGCTCGCCAGGAAGAGAGACTGCCGCATTCACAAAAGAAACCGACAGCGTAAGGCATAACGCATGGGATATGAATCTCAAGGACATGCGGCAATTAGTGAGCTTCATGTGGAAAATGCAAATCTTAATGCAGCGGGAAAACCCCTTAATCACACCCAGTTTCAACTCAAACCACAAAGCCGGTCGATGCAACGCCCCAAGACCTCCGTATCAATCTCGTGAACATCCACTCCGCGGCCGATCCCGCCCAGCATCATGACCGCCAGCCCCCCACCCAAGTGCTCGCGAAATTCCTCCATTCCATCTAGCACGATCCGGCGGCCGCATGCGTCGCGTCGATCAAGCGCCGGATGAAATGTCGCAAGGCCCAGACCCGAGATCACCGCCAACACCCTTTCGGCATGCGATGATGGAACAAGTCCGACCTCAACCGAATAAAGCACATCAAGCGCGAGGCCGATGGCGACAGCTGGGGCGTGCGAGAGCTCGCCACCGGTCATCGATTCAAGCTTGTGCGCTGCCCAATGGCCAAAGTCGAGCGGACGGCTGCTACCCGATTCGAAGGCATCGCCCCCCTCGGCGATGTGCCGTGCGTGCAGCATGGCGGAGCGCTCGACGCATGCTTCGAGCAGCGGCACATCCAATGCCGTAAGGCCCGCAAGCCGCGCTTCGATCCACTCGAAAAATTCGCGGTCTTTCACCAAGGCAACCTTCACCGCCTCAATCAATCCGGCGCGTTGCGTGATCGGATCAAGGCTTTGCAAGAAAGCAAAATCATTCACCACCGCGTAGGGCACCGCGAAACTTCCGATCCAATTTTTTTTGCCAAAGCCATTGATCGCGCACTTCACCCCCACGCCGCTGTCGCATTGCGCCAGGGTGGTGGTGGGCACGCGCACCAGCCTCATGCCGCGATGCGCGGTGGCCGCAGCAAAGCCCGCCGCATCGAGAAAAGCACCGCCGCCGATTGCGACAACATACGAATGGCGGTCGAGATGCGCGGCATCGATGAGTCGCCACACTTCGCGCACCAAGGCATCGTCGGACTTGACCTGCTCGCCACCGGGCAGCACCGCAAGGCCGGCAATTTCAAATCCGATCGACCTCAAGCCCTCCCGCGCACCGGACTCCAAGCCCGGCCAGGCTCGCGCCACCGCATCCTCGATCAGGATGAGCCCGCGCATTTCGCCCACGGCATCGGCAAACAGATCCGCCAAATCCCGAAGCCCGGCACCAAAGGCATCGCGCGTGAACACGATACGGTGCTTGAAGGTCAGGGGAATTTGGAAATCGTACCGAGACATCAGCGCGCGCCACCACTAGACTGCCTTGGCATCCTGCGCCAATGTTTCTTCCATCAATCGACCACATGCCCACCTCCGAGAAACTTTACGAAACCCGCTGGCTGCGGCTGGAACGCATCGGCACCTGGGATTTCGTCCGCCGCCCGCATTCCGATGCCTGCGTCGGCATCCTCGCGATCACGCCCGATGACGAAGTGGTGCTGATCGAACAATTTCGCATCCCCCCCCAGCGCCATGTGATCGAAATCCCCGCCGGCATCGTCGGCGATGAAGAAGAACACCACGGCGAATCGCTGGCCGACACGGCCGCACGCGAACTGCTCGAGGAAACCGGCTACCGCGCGGGCACGATCCGGCAACTCATCGCGAGCCCAACTTCCGCCGGCATGACGCCGGAAATCACCCACTTGTTTTTGGCGAGCGACCTCGTGCGCGAACATCAGGGCGGCGGGGTCGGCTGCGAAAACATCATCGTCCATCATGTGCCGCGCGCCGAATTGCCCCAATGGCTCGCCGCGCAAGAAGCCGCTGGCAAACTCGTCGATTTCAAAATCCACGCCAGCCTCTGGCTCGCGGCGAACCTCCCACCATCCCCCGCTTGAGCGAACCCATTCCCACCCGCTTCGGCGGCATCGCCCGACTCTACGGCGAAGCCGCCACACGCCGCTTCCTCAGCGCACGCGTCGCCATCATCGGCGTCGGCGGCGTCGGATCATGGGCGGTCGAAGCACTCGCGCGATCGGGCATCGGCCACCTGACGCTCGTCGACCTCGATGAAATCTGCATCACGAATGTGAACCGCCAACTCCACGCGATGGATGGCCAGATCGGCCGACAAAAAACCGATGCCATGGCCGAACGCGCCAGAGCGATCAACCCCGATGCCGAGGTCCAAATTCGGCAGCAATTTTTCACCGAAAACTCCGCGGCCGAAATCCTCGATCCCGGCTTTGATGCGGTCGTCGATGCGATCGACCAAACACGCCACAAGGCATTTCTCATCGCCGAATGCCATCGCCGCGGCATCTTCACCGTCACCTGCGGCGGCGCGGGCGGGCGGCGCGACCCGACCCGCATCCGCGTCGCTGACCTCGCCCATAGCGGCAAGGATCCCCTGCTCCACCAACTGCGCCGCACGCTGCGCCGCGAACACGGATTTCCCAAAACCCCCCTCGGCGAAAAACCCTCGCCGCTCGGCATCGACGCAGTGTTCTCGGACGAACCACAAGCCTACCCGCAATGCGACGGCACGGTCTCGGGCGAGCGTCCCGACGATGCCGAACTGCGGCTCAATTGCGCTTCGGGCTTTGGCACCGCGACCCATGTGACGGCCAACTTTGGCCTCACCGCCGCGTGCCGCGTGCTCGAGCACCTAGCGCGCGGGTAACAAAAAATGCGCGGCTCAGATGGAACCGCGCATCAACAGGTCGCCAAGAGACGACCGCAAAAAATCAGGCCTGCTGAAAAATCACAGACCCTTCTTCGAAAGGCGGGTGCCGGGAGTCGCTCCTTGGCGGGCCTTGAACTTCGGGTTCGACTTGCAGATCACATAGACCGTTCCTTTGCGTTTCACGACTTGGCAATCGGCGTGACGGCGCTTGGCGGAGGCAAGTGAGGAGAGGACTTTCATGACGGGAAAAAAGTTGGTTGTGACCGACCGCAGGGGCGAATCGGGACGCGGAAAATAGGGATCACCGGGCCTTTGTAAAGCAAATTCCACCCGGATCGCGCGGGTTTTTTCATGGGCCATAGTGCTGGGAACCTTCGGAAAACGCTCCAAATTATTTCGGATGCATGTATTTTTTGCTTTTCCGAAGGATTTCGAAGGGCTAATCGAAGTCCCATGAAAATCGTACTGCTAGCGATTGCTTTGGTATCCCTCAACTCCTGCAACACGATCATCGGCATGTACCGCGACACCAAACAGGCGGTGATCTGGACCAAGGACAAGATTCAAGGATCAGGTGGTGGTGGGGGCGGCGGCGACGATGCTTACAGCGACGCGCCGATTTATTGATCCGCGCCTCAATCCAGCAATTCGCCGTAGCGTTTGCGGGCGAGCTCCATCGAAAGCTCGAGCACGCCCTGGCTGCGGGGATGTTTCAAGGCCTCGTCCGACATTGCCGCGCATTCGGCATAACTGAGCGATCGGATCGCATGCCCCACCCGCGAGACCTGTTGTGGGCCCACAGATAACTCCTCGGCACCCAAGCCGATCAGCAAGGGCGTGAGCCGCACATCGCCGGCCATTTCGCCGCAAATCCCGGTCCAAATGCCATTGTCACTCGCGGCATCGATCGTGCGTTTGATCAAGCGGATGACCGCCGGATGCGTCGGCCGGTAAAGATCCGCCACATGCGGATTCACGCGGTCGGCGGCGACAGTGTATTGAATGAGGTCGTTGGTGCCGATCGAAAAGAAATCAACTTCGGGCGCAATGAAGTCGGCGCAGAGTGCGGCGGCCGGCACCTCGATCATGACGCCCACCGGCAAATTCGAATCAAAGGGAATGCCCTCCTTGTCGAGCTCGTCCATGCAACGCAGCACCATTTCCTTGCCGCGGCGCACTTCGGAAAGCGCCGAGATCATCGGAAACATCACGGCAACTTTGCCCTTCGCACCGGCCCGCAGGATTGCGCGGATCTGCTCGCGAAACATCGCCGGGCGCGCCAGTGAAACACGAATGCCGCGCCAGCCGAGGAACGGATTTGGCTCGGGCTCGGTGAGCGGCTCGACCGGCAATTTGTCACCGCCCGCATCGAGCGTGCGGATGATCACCGTGTGCGGCGACATTTCCGTGGCTACCCGCGAGTAGGTTTCGAATTGAAACTTTTCATCTGGCATTTCCTCGCTGCCAAGCAGCAAGAATTCAGTGCGGTAAAGCCCCACTCCCTTCGCACCACTACGTTTGACCAAAGGCAGCTCTTCGATGATTTCAAAGTTAGCCGAAACGGTGAGCGGACGACCATCAATGGTCTCGGTGGCATCGCCACGCTTGGCATCCACCAGGCTGCGCACCCGCGCCTTTTCGTCATTCAATTTGCGGTACCGCGCCAGCGTTTCATCAGTCGGATAAAGAATCAGCTTGCCAGTGTAACCATCAAGAATCGCCGGCGCGAGCGCGGTCATGTCGATCACCGCGCCCTCAAGACCAACGATCGCCGGCACGCCAAAAGCACGCGCAAGAATCGCCGTGTGGGAATTGACGCTGCCCTGTTCGGTGGCAAACCCCAACACCTGCCCGCGGTTCATCGATGCGGTGTCAGATGGAGCCAAATCGTAAGCGACCAAAATGTGGCGACCGTCGGGCCCACCATGGCGGCTCTCACCATCGGCCGAAAAATTCCGCAGCAGGCGTTGCGCGACGTCCTCAAGGTCGGCCGTGCGCTCACGCAAAAACGGATCGGGGATCCGCCGCATCGCTTCGAGGAAATTTTGCATCACCGCGTAAAACGCGTACTCGGCATTCTGCTGACGGCTGGCGATCGCCGCCAAGACCCGCTCGACCAGCGAGCGGTCCTCAAGCATCATCACATGGGCCTCGAAAATTCCGCTTTCGTTGTTACCCGAAAGGTCCTCAAGCCGACCCTGCAACTCGACGAGCTGACGCTTGGTGGTCTCCAATGCCTCGTTGAAGCGCGCCTGTTCGTGCGCCACCTCGGACTCGGCGATTTCATACACCTCCGGCGCCGAAAACCCGCGGGCGATGACATGCAAGGGAGCAATCGCGATGCCCGGGGATGCAGGAATTCCCTCGTAAACGGTCTCGATTTTCTCGTTCGGGTCATCCATCGGGTGAAGCCAAATTGCTTTCCCGCCGCGCCGCGATCAAGACGCAAATTGCGCGATCCAATCACACGCGAAGGATGAGCTTGCGCGGTCGCACGCCAAAGCGGATCTTCCATCCATGTCCTCGCTCGTCAAAGCCCTCTCCGCCATCGGCACCGGCCTCTTCGCCGCCAACGCCGCCGAGCCTCTCGCCATCGGCTCCAAGCTCCCGCAGGTTTCACAGAAAAATCAGGAGGGCATCACGGTTACGATCGCCGAACATGGCGCCAGCGGATGGCTCCTCGTTTATTTTTACCCGAAAACCGACACGCCCGGCTGTACGAAACAAGCCTGCAGCCTGCGCGATGCCTTTGCGACACTCACCGAAAAAGGCGTGAAAGTCCTCGGCGTCAGCACCGATTCGCCCAAAGCCCAAAAAGCCTTTCGGGAAAAATACCAACTGCCCTTCGACCTGCTTGCCGATGAAGACTCGACGATCGTCAAAGCCTTCGGCGTGCCGACCACGATGGGCTTCGCCAAACGCCAGGCATTCCTTTTCAAGGATGGCATTCTCGTCTGGGTCGACCTCTCAGCCTCGACCGAACAACAGGCTGCCGATGTACTCAAGGCAATCGAAACAAAAAACTGAGAGGCATCAGGCGGCACACACTTCAGCAGCCGACACAAGCTCGGGTTGACGCGGCTCATCATTTTGCGATGCGCCACGGCTGGCGATGAACTCGTCATACCGCACGAGTTCCATGCGGCCGTCGTGATGCTCGATGATCGCCGTGAGGCTCTCGACCCAGTCGCCGGAGTTGAGATAGTGCACGCCACCCTCATTGCGATCCTCCGGCGCGTGGATGTGCCCGCAAATGATGCCATCGCAATTTTTCCTGCGGGCAAGATTGCGCAACAACTCCTCGTAGCGATCGACGAAACACACGGCCGACTTGACCTTGGCCTTCACCTGCTTGCTGATCGAATAGTATTCCTTGCCCCGCCATGCGCGCCACTGGTTGTACACGCGATTGATCGCAAGAAGCAGGTCGTAACCAACCGCCCCCAGCACCGCGAGCCACTTGTGATTGGTCGAAACGCTGTCGAAGCCATCGCCATGGATCACCAAATAGCGCCTGCCGTCCGGCGTGGCGTGGATGTGCTCTTTCATCAAGCTCACACTGCCAAACACCAGCGGCATGAACCGCTCGAGAATCTCATCGTGATTGCCGCGCAGGTAAATGACCTCTGTGTGGTCGCGCTCGGTCATCTTGAGGATCTTGCGGATCACGCGGCTGTGACGCGAAGTCCACTGGCCACCGCGCCGCAACGCCCAGCCATCGATGATGTCACCATTGAGCACGAGCTTGCGGCACTCGATGTGCTTGAGGAAATCAACAACCTCATCAGCCTTGCTGTCGCGTGTGCCAAGGTGGATGTCGGAAAGAAACACCGTGCGACATGAGAGTTTTTCGCGCTTCGCCGGGCGCTTGATTTTTGCTCGTGCAACCGAGCTCGCGGCCGCCTCTTGAAAAATGCCCTCAAGCCCGCCCACAATGCAATCCCAGCCAAGCGACTCGACACTTCGCCGCGCGGAAATTCGCAACTCATGCGATGGACCCATCCGCAGCGCGCGCACGGCTTCAGCGATGAAGGCCTCACCATCGCCCTTCGCGACCTTGAGCCCGTTGATGCCATGCTCCACATGCGAACGCGCAGCGGCATAATCATATCCCACACACGCCAAGCCGCTGGCCATGCCCTCCAGCAACACATTTCCGAAAGTTTCAGTTTCACTCGGAAACAACAGTACATCACATGAAGCATAGTGCCGCGCGAGCTCCTCGCCGGTTTGCACTCCTGCAAAATGTACCCACGGCAATGTCGCCTCAAGCTTCGGCCGCAATGGGCCATCGCCCACCACCACACAACTCAGCTCCGGCACCTCGGCTTTCATCCGCTCAAAGGCCGCCATCGCGAGGTCAAAGTTTTTCTCCGCTGCCACGCGACCCACCATCACCACCACCGGCACATCCGGATCCACTCCCCACTCACGCCTCAAGGCATCACATCTCATACCTGGCGAAAACAATGCGGTGTCCACCCCGCGCCCCAACACATGCACCCGCGCCACACCCTCGGCCATGAGGCGATCCGCCACCTCGCGCGATGGCACCACCGTGCGGTCGGCCCGCTGGTGAAAGCGCTTGAGATACGACATCGCCAATGGCCGCAACACCCCAACGCGATAACGGTCCATGTAATCGTGAAAATTGGTGTGAAACCCACTCACCACCGGAATGCCGAGCGCGTTGGCAGCCTTCATCGCCGATTTCCCCATCAGGCTCTCGGTCGCGATGTAAATCACATCCGGCCGCCGCGCCATCCACCTCGCGCGAAATTCAAAGGGCTTGGGCAAACCCACACGCACCGCCGGATATCCCGGCAACGGCACCGCCACGGCCTGGCTCTCCCCGCGCCCAGCGTTGAGCCCGGTGTGCACGACATGCACCCGATGCCCTTTTTGCCGCAGCCCGTCCCGCAAACGCCCCAAAGTCATCGCCACTCCATTGATGTCAGGCGTGAAGGTGTCGGTCACAAATTCGATTCTCATAGTGTCCCGGAAACAACTTTTTGTTTCGCTTGATCACCATCAACCACCCACCCGCGATTCATCACTTTTGTTCATGTGACAATTCCGTCACATAGCCAACACAAGGATCACCCACCTTCCCTCGCTTTGCGCAGATAATCGCAAATCAACGGAATCCTCGCCCCCGCCGAGGGCATCTCGAGAAGTTGCTGACGCAAATCAGGATCATGCACAAACTGCTGACTCACGATGTCGGTCATCAAGCCCGGCTCTTCGGCACGATCCAACAATGCAAATACACCTTGCTGCACAGCCTCCGGCAAATCCTGGACAGCATCCTCAAGTGCCCCGCGCAGCGTTTTCATCGCCGCCACCTCACCGCCCTCAGGCGTAAAAACCGTGATCAAGGGCTCAATCCGCACAAAAGGGTAATCCTTCCCGCCCAACCACTCGAGGAAACGCACCCGCATCACGCCATGCAGCAGGAGATTGGAAGTGCCATCCTCCATCTCGCGCGAGGCCCTCACCAAGCCGATCGTGCCCACCGGCGCGACACAGCTTTCAAATCCCTCAATGCCATCCGGCTCGGCCAATAGCCGCCCCACCGCAAACAGGCAGTCACCCTCGATCGCCTCTTCCAGCATCCGCCGGTACCGCGGCTCAAAAATATGCAAGGGCAATCCGCCATGCGGAAACAAGGTGCAATCCGGCAAGAGCATCACGCCACATTGCTCGGGAATGTTGAGGGCCGTCATCCGCCCGCCAAACAGCCACATCGGCCGCACCAAAGCAAGCCGATTGCCAGACCGCCCGAAATAGCTTGCTTTTTTCTATCAATCGATTTTTTCAAACAAGAACCCGCTACCACAACGCTGATTGCAGGCAAATTACACTTACCCCCAACCATCCGCCCACCGATGATCGAAGTCCACAAACTCACCAAACAATTCGGCTCCAAAATAGCGGTCGACAACCTCTCCTTCACAGTCAAAAAGGGCGAAGTCCTCGGGTTCCTCGGACCCAACGGCGCCGGCAAGTCGACCACCATGCGCATGATCACCGGCTTCATCCCGCCAAGCTCCGGCGACGCAAAGGTCTGCGGCCTCTCGATCAACGAAAACCCGCAAGAGGCAAAAACCAAAATCGGCTACCTCCCGGAATCCGCCCCACTCTATCCGGACATGACGGTCTCGAGCTTCCTCTCATTCTGCGCCGAAATCCGCGGACTCAAAAAATCCGCCGCCAAGGACGCAGTCGAGCGCGCGATCGAAACCTGTTTCCTCGGCAGCGTCGCCCGCCAGTCGATCGACACACTTTCCAAAGGCTACCGTCACCGCACCTGCCTCGCCCAAGCACTCCTGCACGACCCGGAGGTCCTGATACTCGATGAGCCCACCGACGGACTCGACCCAAACCAAAAACACGAAGTACGCCAACTCATCAAACGCCTCGGCAAGGACAAGGCGATCCTCTTCTCGACCCACATCCTCGAGGAAGTCGAAGCCGCCTGCTCGCGCGCCGTGATTGTCGATCGCGGAAAAATCGTCGCCGATGGCACACCCGCCGAACTCATCGCGCAATCCGACACCGGCTCGCTCACCGACCTCTTCCGCAAACTCACCACCCGCGACACCGAAGCCGCAGCCTGAGGCAAAGGCCCGCCCGCCCGAAAATTCATTTCATCATTTCACCACCATGTCCTCACTCACCATCTACAAACGCGAACTCCGCAGCTACTTCGGCCAGCCGACCGCCTACGCGATCATTGTAATCTTCCTCGCGCTCTCAATGGGCCTCACCTTCAGCTTCGGCAACTTCATGCGCATCGGCGATGCCTCGCTCGAATGGAGCTTCTTCTTCTGGCACCCGTGGATCTACATGCTGCTCGCACCCGCCGTCGGCATGAAGCTCTGGTCCGACGAACAACGCAACGGCACGATCGAGCTACTCGGCACCTTGCCGGTCTCGATGTGGAGCGCGATCATTGGCAAGTTTCTCGCCGCCGCCACGGTCTGGCTCGCGGCACTCGTGCTGACCTTCCCGATCCTCGCCACCGTCAACTACCTCGGCGATCCGGACAACGGCGCGATCCTCGCCGGCTACATCGGCTCACTGCTCGTTTGCTCGACCTTTGTCGCCATCACCATGCTCGTATCGGCCTGCACCCGCGACCAAGTGGTGTGCCTGATCGTTTCCGTCGCGATCTGCGTCACGATGGTGCTCTGCGGCTACGATGATTTCACCCGCGAAATCGGCAAAGCGGTCTCGCCAGGCGTGGTCGAGGCAATCGTTTCAATAGGCGTGTGGGACCACTTCCGCTCGCTCAACCGCGGGCTCCTCCGCCTTCAGGACGCGGTCTGGTTTACCTCGTTCATCGCCGTCTGCCTGCTTGGCACCAGCACGATCCTGTCCGCCAAACGCTCCTAAGCCGCCACCCGAATTTTCAGCCACATTCTTTCCAACGAAATGAAATCCAACAGCCCCATCACCCGCGCAACCGTCGCCGTCATCGCGCTTGTCGCCATCGCGATCTTTGCCAACTGGCTCGTCTCACTCTCGTCCTTCGGCAACCGCGGCGCCGACTTCACCGAAAAACAAATCCACACGCTCTCGGATGGCACCCGCGCAATCCTCTCCGAAATAGGCGCGCCTGTCGTGCTCCGCTACTATGCCTCTCGTAATACCGACTACATGCCGGAGGAAATCAAACTCCACATGCGCCGCGTCGACGATCTCCTCAAGGAGTACGCATCGCTCTCGAAAGGCAAACTCCGCATCGAAAACCTCGATCCCCAACCGGACACCGATGCAGAGGACTCCGCCAACCTCGACGGCATCAACGGCCAACGCATGGACGACCAGAACCTCTATTTTGGTCTCGCCATTTCATGCCTCGATAAAACTAGCGTCATCCCCTTCATCGACCCTCGCCAGGAAACGATGCTCGAATACCAGCTCTCCAAGGCGATCGCCGAAGTCAGCGCGCCGTCGAAACCAAAAATCGGCGTAATGTCCGCCCTCTCGCTAAAAGGCGAGCCCGCCGGCATGCCCGGGCAACAAGCCGCACCCGGCTGGGTGATCTACCAGCAGCTCAAGCAATCCTTCGATATCGAGGACATCCCGATGACCACCACCACGATCGATCCAAAATCGATCAAGGTTCTTCTGCTCTTCCACCCCGCAGAAATCACGCCCGAGGCGGAATACGCAGTCGACCAATACCTCCTCGGTGGCGGCACGGTGGTGGCTTGCCTCGATGCCTTCTCGGTCGCAGCGCAAATGAGCGGCGGCGGCAACCCGATGATGGGCACAGCAGGCACTCCAACATCTTCAACACTGCCAACACTGCTAAAATCGTGGGGCGTCTCCTTCGAGTCCGGCAAGGTCCTCGCCGATCCAACCTACTCGACACGCATGGCCGGCAACCGCGACGCACTCGCTGTGCTCACCCTCACCAAGGAAGCGATGCCGCAGACCGACAGCGTGATCACCAAGGACCTCGATTCGGTCACCCTTTTCCTGCCCGGCGCCTTCACGGTCAACGCCACCGAAGGAATCAAGGCCAACACCTTGATCAAATCCTCGAATGGCTCGGGCTTTGTCGATTCGGCGCGCGCCTCACAACTCGACCCCGCACTCAGCACCTCGTTCCGCCCATCAGGCACGGCCTACGATCTGGTCACCTATCTCAACGGCACATTCAAGAGCGCGTTCCCCGATGGCAAACCGCAGGCTGCCGCGCCCGCCGATGGTGCCCAGCCGGAACAAAATGCCGCCCATATCAAGGAGTCGAGCAGCCCCGGCCATGTCTTCCTCATCGCCGATGTCGACGCGTTCTATGACCGCTTTGCTTACAATGTGCAAAACTTCGGCGGCGTGCAAATGGCCTCGCCGATCAATGGCAATGCTTCGCTGCTCTTCAACCTGCTTGATCAAGCCACCGGCTCGAAGCACCTGATCGGTTCACGCTCGCGTTCCGCCATCCGCCGCCCCTTCACGGTGGTCCAGAAAATGGAAGCCGATTTCAACAAGCAGGTCGGTACGAAGATCGAAGAGTTCCAAGAGAAACAAAAAGTCGCCCAACAAAAACTCAGCGACCTCCAGACCCAAAAATCACGCGGCAGCGAACTCTACCTTTCGCCCGAACAGGAGGCGGAAATCCGCAAGCTTCGCAAGGAACAGGTGGAGTACTCGAAGCTCATCCGCGAACAGGAAAAAGACCTGCGCCGCCAAAAGGACAAACTCGCAGGAAAAATTACCCTGCTCAATGTCGCCGTCATGCCAATGCTCGTGACACTCTTCGGCCTCGGCCTCTTCATCCAGCGCCGCCGCTCAACCCGCGCTCGCTGATCACCCATTCGACCAACCGCAACCTCACACGCATTTTCCCATGAAGAAAAAACAGGTCCTCACACTCAGCGCCATCGCGATCGTCCTTGGCAGCGCACTACTAATCGTCAAACAAACGCAAAAGGGTTCCGGCCCCGCCGCGCTCACCAACCGTGTCGCCGGCGACACACTCTTCAAATCGTTTCCCGCCACCGAGATCGCCCACATCGAAATCGCCGGCGCCAATGGCAGCGTCACGCTCGTGAAAAAAGATGGCAAGTGGACAGTCGCTCAACGGGAAAACTATCCTGCCAACTCTGTGAATGTGAACGAGTTCATCCGCACGCTTGCCGAACTCAAGGTCACCCGCAGCCTCGAGGCCGGACCCTCATTTGCCCCACGCTTCGGCATGGACGAGTCCTCAACAAAAGCCGAAGAGCGCGGCCTCACCGCCACCTTCAAGGACACCTCCGGCAAGGAACTCGCCAAGATCAGCCTCGGCAAAAACATCGAAGGCTCGCAAGACGCCTCGCCCATGGGCGCGATGCCCGTCGGTCGCTACATTCGCAATCACGCCGATGAGTCGGGCTTCTATGCGGTCAACGAAATGTTCTTCTCGGTCAGCGCCGATGTCCCCCGCTGGCTCGCCGAGGAATTCATCGCGCCGGAACAAATCAAGTCGGTCTCTCTCAGCCAAAAAGGCTCCGATGCCATCGCATGGAAATTAGTGCGCGATGCGGAAAACGCGGAACTCAAACTCGAGGACCTCAAGCCAGGCGAAGCGCTCAACAGCGAAAATGTCGCCCCCATCAAGAGCCTGTTTTCTTACGCCCGCTTCGAGGATGTCGTGACCACCGCCGCGGCCTCCGAACGCGCCGATGCCGCCGGTAAACGCAACGCGATCATCGAGACCTTTGGCGGATTCACCTACACCGTCACCATCACCCCGCTCAAACCCGGCACCGGTCCTGCCAGTTCAGCCCCCGACAACCAACTCGTGACCATCGCCGTAAGCGCCAAGCTCCCGACCGAACGAGCCAAGGCCGAAGACGAAAAACCCGAGGATACAAAAGCCAGGGACGAGGAGTTCGCCGCCCAACTCAAGGCCCTCAATGAGAAACTCACCAAGGAACAAAGCCTTGCCGGACGCACCTTCGAGCTTTCCAAAAACACCCTCGACACCCTCCTCAAGGAACGCGAAACACTCGTGAAAAAGGCCGAGCCTACTCCAGCTCAAGCACCCGCCCTCGGCACCAAGGCCGTCGAAGCGGTCACCCAACCCATCGAGATTCCCGCAGCAAAAGGCCCCAAAGCACCTGCCAAAAGCAAGAACAAGAACAGGTAATATCGAACACTCCGACCTCTTCGTTTCTTGAGGTGCAACATAGCGCGTTGGGGGGCGCCCACCCGCGCGACAAATGTGATTTTCAGCGCCCTCACTGAAAATCTGCCCGCACCCAATTCACGCCACCCACGCCGCAAGGGCACCCCACCACCCCGAGCCACCAGTCATCTACCCTACAATTTCCCAGACAAATTGTATAGATTCTCCTTGCCGTCGGGGATTGCCGTGGTTATGGGTGGGGCATGGGAGGAGGTGACTCATGAGCAGCAAGCGATGGTTGGCGCCGTGGAAGGATTCGGCGGAAAAGCCGGCGATTTACCACTGTATCAGCCGTGTGGTGGATCGGCGATTTGTCTTTGAGGAAACCGAGCGTGAGAAGTTTCGGGCCTTCATGCGCATGCAGGAAAATTTCTCGGGCTGCAGGATTTTGTCCTACTGCCTGATGTCGAACCACATCCACATCCTGCTCGAAGTGCCACCGATGCCCGCAGGCGGGATCTCCGATGCAGAGCTTTTGAAACGCCTAACTGCAATCCAAACGGAAGCCTTCG
>JBIKIR010000039.1:0-19684 GCA_044361475.1 Luteolibacter sp.
TTCCAAGGCTTCCGCGGTGTTCATCTGCGGCCTCACCACTCCTTTTTCGACATTGGCATTTCCACTCTTGCGGCCCAAGGCAAGACCCATCGCACGCCGATAGATGCGCGAAATTTCTTTCCATCGATCCGCCTCGAAGCCTGCTCCCTGATGGCTCATGCAGGCTCTTACAAGCCCTTCGCGCGCCTTCTTGCCATTGCCCTTTGGCCCGCCTCCCACTGCCTCGCCATAGCTGCTCCAGCGATACTCGGCTGGATCGGAGACCATTCCCGCGCGAACCGGATTGAGATCAATGTACGCCGCCATCGTCCGTGCCGCGATGCCGCTCTCGACGATGACACTCTTGTAGCGCTCTTCCCACAAAGTGCCTGTGCGGTTGTGAGTGCGGTTGAACCAACGCGTGAAGCGCTGCAGCACGGTCTTCATGAACTCGCTCAAGTCGTGCATGCGATAGGTGAAGCGGGCGTGGATTTCAGCAACGAGGGCCGCATTTCCAGCCTTGCGCGCGTCGGACAATTCCTTTGCCACTGTGGCCACGAAGGCCTCGGTTTGGATTGCAGTTAGGCGTTTTAAAAGCTCCGCATCGGAGATCCCGCCTACGGGCATCGGTGGCACCTCGAGCAGGATGTGGATGTGATTCGACATCAGGCAGTAGGACAAAATCCGGCAGCCCGAGAAATTTTCCTGCATGCGCATGAAGGCCCGAAACTTCTCGCGCTCGGCCTGTTCAAAGACAAATCGCCGATCCACCACACGGCTGATGCAATGGTAAATCGCTGGCTTTTCCGCCGAATCCTTCCACGGCGCCAACCATCGCTTGCTGCTCATGAGTCACCTCCCATGCCCCACCCATAACCACGGATATCCCCGACGGCAAGGAGAATCCATACAGTTTGTCTGGGAAATTATACAATAGTGCGTGCGGTTGCGGTTGAACCAACGCGTGAACCGCTGTAGCACGGTTTTCATGAACTCGCTCAAGTCGTGCATGCGATAGGTGAAGCGGGCGTGGATTTCAGCAACGAGGGCCGCATTTCCAGCCTTGCGCGCGTCGTACAATTCCTTTGCCACTGTGGCCACGAAGGCCTCGGTTTGAATTGCAGAAAGGCGTTTCAAAAGCTCTGCATCGGAGATCCCGCCTGCGGGCATCGGTGGCACTTCGAGCAGGATGTGGATGTGGTTCGACATCAGGCAGTAGGACAAAATCCGGCAGCCCGAGAAATTTTCCTGCATGCGCATGAAGGCCCGAAACTTCTCGCGCTCGGTCTGCTCAAACACAAATCGCCGATCCACCACACGGCTGATGCAATGGTAAATCGCCGGTTTCTCTACCGAATCCTTCCACGGCGCCAACCATCACTTGCTGCTCATGCCCCACCAATAACCACGGCCATCCCAGACCGCAAGGAGAATCAATACAGTTTGTCTGGGAAATTGTACAGGTACAGGAAATTGTACAGAAGAGGGCGTTTTTGGAGTTTGCTGTGTGATATTGTGCGTGAGCCTGGGCAGAGCGGGTGGGGGAGCTTATTGCTTAATGGCTTAGTGCGTGGAGTAGCGTGTTTTCTCGCGAGCGTGTATTGGCTTTCGCGTTATTTGCTGTCGAATTCGGTACTTGGACTGGCCGTGCTGGAGGTTAGGTTCGCTCCATGTCAGCTATCGCTTTCGACCTTTTAGTCATTGGTATTTATTTTGCGATCATTGTGGCGATTGGTGTGCATTTCAGTACCCGCAACCGCGATGTTTCGGAGTTCGCGCTCGGAGGGCGCTCGATTCCGTGGTGGGCGGTGCTGGCCTCGATCCTGGCCTCGGAGATCAGCGCGGGGACTTTCTTCGGCTCGCCGGGCGAGGGGTTTCGTTCACGAAATTACACCTACGCGCAGTTGATGGTCGGCTACCTGCTGGCACGCTTGATCGTGAGTGCGGTGTTCATTCCGGCGTTCTACCGCCACAATGTGGTGAGCATCTACGAATTTTTGGAAACGCGCTTCGGGCCCCGCACGCGGCGGATTGCCAGTGCGGTATTTTTGCTCACCCGTTCCTTGGCTAGCGGTTCGCGCCTGTGGGTGCCGACCTTGTTGCTGCTGGTGATCTGGGATCGCATGAACCCCGGAAACCCCTTGGGAAATTGGGAGCAATTCTGGTTCACTGGCGCGGCGTTGGTAGTGATCAGCCTTCTAACCGCCGCCTACACCGCGATCGGCGGGATCAAGGCGGTGATCTGGACCGATGTGTTGCAAATTCTGGTGTTGTTCTGTGCGCTGGGATTCTCGGTATTTTTCCTGTTAGGGCACATCCCCGGCGGATGGGAAGGGGCGAAATCGCATCTCACGGCGGCGGGTGACTTGAGGCTGTGGCAGTGGGAGGGTGACGAGCCAGCGGACAGTACTTGGGGGAAAATCAAGAGTGTGCTTGAAACCGAATTCACCGTCTGGGCGGCTTTGTTTGGTTCTCTCTTTGTCACGTTGGCCACGCACGGCACCGATCAGGACATGGTGCAACGCATGCTGACCGCCAAGGACAAGAAACAGAGTGCGGTGGCGACTATTCTCTCGGGCATCGCCGACATTCCCGTAACCTATGCCGTGTTGACCATCGGGATTCTGCTCTCTGTTTACTACGGACATGTCGTGAGCGACGCAAATCTGCCGATGGCCGGGGGCAAACCCGACAGCACGAGGGTGTTTCCGTATTTTGTGATCGATGTGATGCCCGGCGGACTGAGGGGCTTGGTGATCGCGGGGGTGCTGGCGACCACGATGGGGTCCTTGGGCACGGCGATGAATTCGCTGGCGACAAGTTACTCGCGCGATTTCCATTTCCGTTGGTTCAAAACGCCGGATGACGACGCGGCGCGTGTGCGGGTGATCAAGTGGTCGACCCTGTGGTTCACGCTCATTCTGATCGGTGTTGGCCTCGCCACCGCCTTCATCAAGGCGCACAACCCCGGGCTCAGCATCATTGGGATCATTCTTGGAAGTTTCGGCTACACTTACGGCTCGTTGTTGGGGGTTTTCATGGTCGCTTTGTTCACGCGCAGCCGCGGCAGCGAATTTGGAAATCCGATCGCGATGTTGGCGGGATTTGTGGCTGTCGCATTCTTGAGCAATTTGCCCAACGACCTCTGGAAGATGATCGCGGGCGGGCATTTGTACACCAATCCCGATTGGTTGCCGGTGATCGAGTTCCCGTGGCGCATCATGGCCGGCACGCTGGTGACGGTGGCGGTCGCATTGTGCTTCAAGAGCGAACGCGCGCAATCAAGCGAACTGTCCTAACAGATGCGATTTGCGCATCGGTGCTGGTGTAAAATTTTTCGTTGCGGGCTAGATGTCGCAATGTGCTTGTTTTTCAAGGGGATAGAGAAATCCCGCGATCGCGCGTCAGGTTTTGCTTTGGAAAATTGAAGTAAATCGCTCGTCAAGTTTCAAAAAAATCTTTTCGTGGAACGCTTGTGGAATCGTGTGCTTCGCGATGCGCGTTGCGTGGCTAGAAAAATTATTTTTCCATCACGCGATTTCGTCGTTCAGAGTTCCCCACACGCATGACGCCACTGCTCGATGAAGTGGGTTTGATGCGCATCAAAGAAACTTTTTAAATTTACGGCGAAGCAATGGAATCGGTTGAGGTGGCAGCGAGTGGGGTGATCGAAACTCACAACTTGGAGGATAGCGTGGGAGGATGGGATTCGGTGAGCTCGGCATTGAGGGGTTCGGTCGGTGAGGATGCGTTTCAGCGTTGGTTCGGTGCGGCGGTTTGGAAGGATGTGAACGACGGCGTCGCCACGCTGGCGGTGCCGGGTGAGATTCACCAGGTGTGGATCGAGACAAATTATCTGCCGGAGCTTCAGGCGGCGGTGTTGGAAGCATTTCCCGACGCCCGCGAGGTTGGAGTGGTCGTCAACGACGCCAAGGCCCAGGCGGCGGTGGCCGGATCCGGTGCTCCGGCGGAGATTCGCGCCGGGCGGACCCCGACGCTTGAGGGTGAGGCTCTCGAACGGCGGATCAAGAGTTCGGGCCTGAACCCGGCGCACACCTTTGCGAGTTTCGTGGTCGGCACCAACAGCCAGTTTGCGCACGCCGCATGCGAGGCGGTGGCAAAAAAAGCGGGCATCGGCTACAACCCCTTGTTCATTTACGGTGGCCCGGGCCTAGGCAAGACCCACCTGATGCAGGCGATCGGCCAGGAAATTTTGCGCCGTCGCCCGGCCTCACGGGTCGTGTACCTGACCTGCGAAAAGTTCACCAACGAGTTCATCGACGCCGTGCGGCGCGGCGATCTTGAGAAATTCCGCCGCCGCTATCGCAGCACCGATGTTTTGCTCATCGACGATGTGCAATTCCTCGCGGGCAAAGAGCGCTCGCAGGAGGAATTTTTCCACACCTTCAACACCCTTCTCGACGGCCGCAATCAAGTGGTGCTCACCTGCGACCGCCCGGCCTGCGAAATCAAGAGCCTCGAGCCGCGCCTCATCTCGCGCTTTGAGTGTGGTCTCACCGTCGAGATGCAGCCGCCGCAGCTTGAGACGCGCCTGGCGATCCTGCACAAAAAATCGCAGGACTGGAAGGTGCGCGTCGACGAATCGATCCTTTTATTCCTCGCGGAAAAAATCCGCACCAATGTTCGCCGGCTCGAGGGGGCTCTGATGCGTGTGGCGACCTACGTTTCGCTGGCAGGCGACGCACTCACCGTCGAGAAGGTTGAGCACCTCCTGCGCGACCTGATCCGTGAGGAGGCCAGTCGCCAGGTGAGCATCGACGCGATCCAAAAGGCCGTGGCCGAGCACTTCGATGTGCGCTTGGCCGACATGACCAGTCGCCGGCGCCCTGCGAGCATCGCTTTTCCGCGTCAGGTGGCGATGTACCTGAGTCGCTCGCTGACCAAAGGCTCGCTCGTCGAAATTGGCGAGGCATTCGGTGGTCGCGACCACGGCACGGTGATCCATGCCTGCAAAAAAGTGGTGGAAAAAGTCGACGCCGAGCCTGGCATGCGCGAGCTCATCGAGCGTTTGGAATCGCGGCTCAAGCGCTGATTTTAGCGGGCGGTGGAGATTCTTCCCCCAAATGCACAGATAGGCTTGCCAAGGTCCGGCGAAAACGGAAACTCCCTTGGTCAACCACCCTGGTTCCATTACATGAAATTCCGTATTTCCAAGGAAGCGTTTCTCGAAGGTCTGCAAAAAGTCCAGCATGTCGTTAGCTCGCGCACCACGCTGCCGATCCTTTCCAATGTGCTGCTCGTCGCCCGCGACGGACGCCTGCAGTTCACCACCACCGACCTCGATGTTGGCATCACCGGATCGGTCGAAGCCCAGATCGACAAGGAAGGAGCCACGACGCTGCCGGCCAAACGCCTGGTGAGTATCGTGCGCGAACTTCCCTCAAGTGAGGTTGAGGTGTCGGTGGATTCGAAGAACCACGCGTCGATCCGCAGCGGTCCGTCATTCTTCAAGATCATCGGCCTCGGCGAGAGCGAGTTCCCGCCGCTGCCGGATTTCTCCGCCGCCAAGGAATTCAAGGTCCCGCAAAATGTCCTGCGCGATGGTTTGAAAAAAACCTCCTATGCCATCTCGACCGATGAGACCCGCTATGTGCTCAACGGTATTTTCACTTCGTTCCGCGACGGCAAGATGACGCTGGTGGCGACCGACGGACGCCGTCTCGCAATGGTCGATTCCGACCTGGAATTTCCCGCATCGCACGAAACGGATGTTATCATCCCGTCGAAAGCGGTTCAGGAGCTGCAGCGCCTGCTTGGCGACAACGGTGACCTGATCTTGAAGCTCAATGACAACCAGATCTCGTTTGCGATCGGCGACACTCTGCTTTGCAGCAAGCTCATTGACGGCAACTACCCCAACTACCGCCAAGTGATTCCAGGCGACAGCAACGAACGCGTGGTGATCTCTCGCGAGGCGCTGCTCGAAACCGTTCGCCGCGTTTCGCTGCTCTCTTCGGACAAGGCAAATTCGGTGAAGCTCGTCTTCAGCGAAAACCGCATCGAAGTGACAGCCAACTCGCCGGATGTCGGTGAAGCTCAGGAGTCGATGGACGTCATCTATCAGGGCCCACCGATGCAGATCGCGTTCAACCCCGAGTTCCTTCAAGCCCCGCTGCGCGCGCTCGATAGCGAGCATGTGTACCTCGACCTCATCGACGAGATGAGCCCCGGTGTTCTGCGCATCGAAGGAACCTTCCTTTATGTGCTGATGCCAATGCGCGTCACCAACTGATTCAGTAGCTCCTTGGAGCGGACCGTTGCGGAGAACGGTCCCTGCTATCAAACTCGGTAGGGCGATGCGGCCTCGCAGCGCCGAAACTATCCGCTTCCCCTCGTCAAGAAGCTCTGCCTTTTTTTCAAACAAGCGCCTTGAAGCGCTCGTAGGCGGCGTTCCAGTCGGCGCTTTGGCGTGGCTCGTAGGTTTTGAAATCGAATGAGCGTCGAATCAGTTCGCGCCCGGCCTGGAAGTTCTCGAGGTGGCCGGTGCCGATCATTTGCGTGATCACATTGCCGCAGGAAGTCGCCTCGATCGGGCCGGCGACGACCATGATGCCGAGGGCGTCGGCGGTCGATTGACTGAGCGGTTCGTTTTGGATGCCGCCGCCGCCGGCGTGGAGTTGGTCGAATGTCGTGCCGGTGAAGGCCTTGATGTGATCGAAGACCTCGCGATATTTCAGCGCGATCGAGTCGGTGGCGACGCGCAGGATCGTGCCTTTGTCGGCGGGAATTTTCTGTCCGGATTTTTCGCACCAGTTGCGGATTTTTTCCGGCATGTTGCCGGGGCTCGCGAAGACTTCGTCATCGGGGTTGATGAAAGCCGAGAAAGGTTCCGCCGCTTCGGCCATGCGGGTCATGGTGGCATAGTCGATCGATTCGCCATCGAGGTCCCACTGGCGTTTGCATTCCTGGATGAGCCAGAGCCCTGCGATGTTTTTGAGGAAACGCACGCTTTGGTTCACGCCAAGTTCGTTGCAGAAACCGCGCTCGAAGGACTCGGCTGTGGTGACCGGGGTGTTGATTTCCACGCCCATGATCGACCATGTGCCGGAGGAGAGCCAAAGTTTTTGCCCATCGCTCATCGGGATGCCGGCGACTGCGGATGCGGTGTCGTGGCTGGCTGAGGCGATGACTGGGATACCGGCCTTGCCGATGAAATTGGCCACCGCATCGCGGATCGGTCCCAGCACGGTGCCGGGCGCGACGATCTCGCCAAACATTTTGCGCGGCAGGCCGAGTGCATCGATCACCGGCCAGGCCCAATTGCCGGTCGTGGGATCGACAAGTTGCGAGGTCGATGCGATGCTGCGCTCAACTGCTCTGCGGCCGGTGAGCCAGTAGGCGAGGAGGTCGGGAATGAAGAGCAGCGTCTCGGCGGCATCGAGCGCCGGATTTTTTTTGTGTGCCTCGGCAAGCAGGTGCAGCGAGCTGTTGTAGAAATTCGTCTTGATGCCTGTATGGCGGTAAATTTCCGACTCCGGCATCAGCCCGTGCATGAGCTCGGCCATGCCCTCGAAGCGTGGGTCGCGGTACTGGTGTGGCATGCCTAGCAGGGTGCCGTTTTGGCCGATGAGGCCATGGTCGCAGCCCCAAGTGTCGATGCCGATCGAAACGATGCGCTCACCGTGGATTTCGACCGCGCGGCGCAGGCCTTCGAGGATATCGCGATAAAGGCCAACGATATTCCAAAACGATCCGCCCGGCAGTTCGGTGCCGGGATTGTCGAAGCGGTGGATTTCCTCCAGTTCGATTTTTTGAAGGTCGGTGGTGGCGGCGATTACGCGGCCGCTGCCTGCTCCGAGGTCGACGGCTATGAAGGTGTGAGATGGCATGGTCAGGTGATTTGGAAATTTGGATCATTTTTCATCACCCCCTTTGATGCAATCCCGAACATGGCTGACAGACTTAGAAATGCGGACGAAAAAGAGTCTTGCCCGTAGCGCCCAGATCGCCTATCAAATGGACATCACCGCTCCATGGTGATGTAGCAAGCCAATCGGCTGCCTCATGATTTCCTTGAAACGATACCCTATGTCGCCCACGCTCGGTCCCGCAGACCGCATGTTTTTCGCTGTACGCAATCCATGATTTCGCAGTCGGCCCATCGTTTCACGACACTCTTCGTCCGGATTTGCCGCGGCCCTGTCCGCGCACAGGTTCGGACGTCGCATCCACCCATCGGAGGACAAAGCCATCGCTAAGCCACAAAGAGACCAAAACCGGGGTCGTTTCCGCGATATGACGCGGATCAACGACCGAATCCGCGCCCCGAAAGTCCGCGTCGTCATGGCGGACGGACAACAGCTTGGAGTCATGGGCTCCCGCGAGGCGCTTGCCAAGGCCCAGTCGCTCGGGCTCGACCTCGTCGAGATTGCCGGGCAGGTGGATCCGCCGGTGTGCAAGATCATCGACTACGGCAAGTTCAAGTACGAGCAGGCCAAGCTCAAAAAGCAAAAGTCGAAAAGCGCCACGCGCATGAAGGAAGTGAAATTCCGAGTCGGCACGGGTCAGCACGATTACAACATCAAGCTCGGCCGCGCGGAGGGATTCCTCGACACCAATCACAAGTGCCGCTTCGTGCTGCAGTTCAAAGGCCGCGAAAACGCGCACAAGGAACTCGGCTTTGTCGTGCTCAACCGCATCATTGAAGATCTCAAGACCATGGCGCAGGTGGATCAACCGCCGCGCCTCAATGGTCGGGCTGTTGCCATGATCCTTTCACCGCTGCCCGCGCATCAGCGCAAGCGCAAGTTCCATCTCTTCCACGGCGAGCTGATGGAAGAAGACGATCACGACGAGGATGATGCAGCGGACGAGGACTTCGACGACGAAGTGCCGGACGAATCACCCGAAGCCGAAAGCGCCGTTGAAGAAAAACTCGAGGAGTCGGGCAAGGCTGAGTCCTGAGGGTGTTTCCCGCTCGTGTCGCCGATGCTTTACCTGTTCGACATCGATGGCACGCTCGTCGATACCGGTGGTGCCGGCATGGCGGCATTGAAACAAGCGACGCGCGAGGTCTTTGGTGACGATGGCCCCGAGCTCGACCTCGCCGGCGCGACCGATCGTGGCATCGTGGATGGCATTCACCGTCACTATGGCGTGGATTTCACCGAAGAAGGGTTTGCAAACTACCTTGCCGTTTACCATGAGCGTCTTGCAGAAAATCTCGCGCGAGGTGAATTTTCAGGACGCGTGATCGATGGTGTTTTTCCATTGCTTGAGCATCTGGCTGCAAGTGAGCGCGCCACGCTTGGTTTGCTCACTGGCAATACGGCGCAAGGTGCGGGCATCAAGGTGCGGCATTTCGGATTGGCCGATTTTTTCGCCTTTGGCGCCTATGGTTGTGACCACGCCGACCGCAACCGGCTCGGCCCGATTGCACTGCAACGCGCCGAAGTGCATGCGGGCAAATCTTTCAACGCCGAGGAAACATGGATCATCGGCGATACCCCCAAAGACATCGCCTGCGCCAAAGCCATCGGCGCCCGCTGCCTCGCGGTGGCCACCGGCAGATTCAGCATCAGCCAACTCCAAAGCCACGGCGCCGACCTCGTCGTCGCGTCACTTGAGGAAGCGATCGGGCTTATGGGTGGTGAAGAGTGATTGGTTATTTGTTATTGGGGAAGAGGAAGAGGGATTCTTCAAGGCAGGGACCTTTGTCCCCAAAGGTCCGCTGAATGAATCGTCTATGAAGATGCCTCTTCACGGGAGCGCGGGCATCTTGCCCGCTTCGGCGCTTGCGGCGATGAGTCGGCGCTACAGTGCCACATCGCCCTACCGGGTGAAGTTGCTTGAACAATCGCGGCGGACCTTTAGGGACAAAGGTCCCTGCCATGTGGTCGCCGACACACATAACTCTTGCATCATCGGTCTGATCCGGTTTTTTCCAACCTCATGGTGATCGCGTTTCACAAGCCCTATGGCGTGTTGTGCCAATTTACGCCCGATCAGCCGGGTCAGCGGACATTGGCGGATTTTGGTTTTCCGGCGGGAGTGTATCCGGTGGGGCGCTTGGACATGGATTCGGAGGGTTTGCTTTTACTTTCGGATGAGGCCGGGTTCAATCATCGGCTGCTGAATCCGCTTGCGGCGCATGGGCGGACTTATTGGGCGCAGGTGGAGGGGGTGCCCGATGAGGAGGTCTTGCAACGATTGCGGCGTGGTGGGATCGGGATTCAAAATTACCGCACGCTGCCATGTGGCGCGAAGTTGCTGCAGCCCGAGCCGCAGGTGGCTGAGCGGAATCCGCCCGTGCGATTTCGGAAATTGATTCCGACCTCATGGATCGAGCTGCGGCTGACTGAGGGGAAGAATCGTCAGGTGCGGCGCATGACTGCGGCGGTGGGGTATCCAACGCTGCGATTGATCCGTGCGGCGATTGGAAGTTTCGAGCTCGGCGAGCTGGCCCAAGGCGAGTGGAAGGTGCTCGAGAAGGGCGATCTCGAAAAGGTGTGGGCCTAGAAAATTGCTACCAACCTCACATCGAAATCGGCAGGTGGCCGTAGAGGGTGAAGCCGGTGGATTCGACGATTTGGATGTCGAGGATTTGGCCGGTGTGGCGGTTGGGATCGCCATCGAAGATGACGATTTTGTTGTGCGAGGTGCGGCCCGAGAGGCGCTCGGAATTGTTTTTTGAGGGGCCTTCGCAAAGGATTTGCTGGCGGGTGCCGACGAGTGCCGCATTTTTTTCGATGGCGATGCGGTTGACCACATCCAGGAGGCGTTGGTTGCGTGATTCCTTTTCCTCTTCGGAGAGTTGGCCATCCATTTCGGCAGCGGGTGTGTTGCGGCGTTTGGAGTAGCGGAAAACGAAGGCGTTGTCGAACTGCAGGCGTTCTACGGTGTCCATCGTAGATTGGAAATCCTCCTCGGTTTCGCCGGGGAAGCCGACGATGATGTCAGTGGTGATGGCGATACCGGGTCTGGCGGCCTTCATTTTCTCACAGATCTCGACAAACTTCGCGTTTTTGTAGGGTCGGCGCATTTCCTTGAGGATGCGGTCCGAGCCGCTTTGCATCGGGAAGTGGATGTGCGAACAGAGCTTGGGCAGGTAGGTGAAGGCGGCGACGAGGTCGTCGCGATAGCCGATCGGGTGAGGCGAAGTGAAACGAATGCGCTCGATGCCATCGACTTCGTGCACGGCCTCGAGCAACTGAACGAAGGGTGATTTGCCGCCGATGATTGGGAATTCGGTGCGGCCGTAGAGATTGACGATTTGGCCGAGCAGGGTCACTTCCTTGACGCCTTGGGAGGCGAGGTGGCGGACTTCGCCGACGATTTCGGCAATCGGCCTGCCGCGTTCGCGTCCGCGTGTGTCTGGCACGATGCAGAACGAGCAGCGCATGTTGCAGCCCTGCATGATCGAGACAAAGGCCGAGGCTTCGCGAGCCTTGGGGATGTGATCGCGGATGGTGTTTTGCGAGCCTTCCTCGGCTTCGGTGTCGCAGACCGTTTCACCGCGCAGCGAGAGTGATGGGTCATCCATGCGGGCCTCGAGGCGACGCTTGAGGATGCCATCCACATAGTCGAAGACCTTGTGGTATTTTTGCGTGCCGGCGACCACATCGAGGCTGGGCACAGCTTTGAAAAGTTCCTCACCGCGCGACTGGGCCATGCAGCCCATGAAGCCATAAACCACATGCCGGCGGTCGCGGCCGGCATGCATCATCGAGCCCATTTTCCCGAGTGCTTTTTGTTCCGCCTGATCGCGCACCGAGCAGGTGTTGATGAGCACCGCATCCGCATCCTTTTCGGTCGGCGTGACCGTGTAGCCTCCCTCGACGAACATGCGCGCGACTTGTTCGGAGTCGCGTTCGTTCATCTGGCATCCGTAGGTCTTGATGTAAACCTTGGGCATGAAACAAAGTTTAAAGTATCAAGTTTTCAGTTTCAAGAGAGAGACGGAAGACTTGGAGACAGAAGAGGGAAGAAAAGAGGCTGCTTACTCTAGGCAGGGACCTTTCTCCGAAAGGTCCGTTGCGATTGAAAGCGGCAAGGGGGTAAATTTTCTCACGCAAGAACAAGCCTTGGGTCGGATGTGAGTTTGTCGCTGAGTTCGGGCCAGCCGTTGGGGACTTGGAGGTTGAAGCAGCGGAGGTAGAGAGTGATGAGCTTGGGGTCGAAGATTTCGATGAGTCTGTCGATCGTCGAGTTGAGGCGTTCGGCATCGAGTTTTTTCGGCAGTTCGCCGACGACGGATCCTTTGCCATCGTGCGGGATGCCCATGCCGTCGCAGAACATCGCGAGCAGCGATTGCTGGCCAGCCATCAGGTAGGCTTGCATGAGGTGTTCGCCGATCGTGTTGCAAGCGTTGATCTTGAGGGTCTTGTGGATCCACGCGTATTGCTCGGGCATCGTTTTTTTCTCGACGAAAACCGGGCGCAGTTTGCGTTTTTCGGCGAGTGATGCGACGGCGGATTTGTACACATTGCGGTCATGTGTGCGGAACCAATCGAGCATCTGGGTGACGATGGTTGGGTCGACAGCGGAGTAGATTTCGTAGGCTTTCACGGTGGGAAAATGGGATGAGCGCCAGTCAAGTCGCGGAAGCGTGCCGATGCAAGGCCGGAGAAGGGCAAAATTTGGCGGGTTCAGCTGGAAATTTTGCGCATCGAGCGGTTGTGCGCGCGGGAAAGAAACAGCAGCGCGGCGAGGGATCCTACGCCGCAGAGGAACATGTCCCACTGCGTGTCCCAGCCGTCGCCCTGGGTGCCGAGAAATGATTCGGCCGCTTCTGCCGAGATTAGTGCGGCGGCCCATTCGATGAGTTCGTAAAAGGCACTGAAGCCGAGGCAGAATGAGATCACGCAAAACCCCAGCCAGCCGTTGCGTGCAAACACTCCATTGCGCAGGAAAATTTCGCGCAGCAGGATCGCGGGGACGAACCCTTGCAGTAGGTGGCCAAGGCGGTCGTAGTGGTTGCGTTCGAAGTTGAACCCAACGCGAAGCCAATCGCCAATCGGCACGCGTGCATAGGTGTAGTGGCCGCCGACGATCAGCACCAGCATGTGCAAAGCGATGAGCCACAGCGCGAGATTGGAAAAGCGCCAGCCTTTCGCTTGTGCGATGAAGAGCGCGGCAAAACCGATCAGCACCGGTGCCACTTCGAGCCACCAGGTGAGGCGGTCGAAGGGCTTAATTCCCGACCAGACGAGCGCCGGCAAGATGCCACAAAGCAGCAGGAAATTCGGGTGGGTTTTCAGAATTTTCAAATGGGATTACGCCCTGTCTTCACCGCAGGCCAAGCACCTTTGGTGGGCTCGCATTGCCAAAGCGGTCGAGCGCGGTGACGGCGATGGCATCGGCGCGCGGGACTGTGGTTTGGCCGGATCCGGCCGATGTGATTTTTGCCGTGCGCCAGTTGCCATCGACGCGGGTTTGGATAGCGATTTTTGCGGCGCCTTTTTCCGGCGTCCAGCGCACCAATGTGCTGTCGTCATTCGCTTGGGCGCTCACGCCTGGGGCGTCGGGCGCGTTGTTGTTGATCCATGGCATGGCTGGCACGGCGGCCGCTTGCGTGTAGCTGCCAGCGAGTTTGCTGGCGATACCGCCGCGGTTGGTGATGAGGCTTTTCGCGCTCCAGTGGATGTGGCCTTGCGGTCCTCTGCCGATTTTGCGCGAGAGGTCGATCTGGTTGGTGATTTCCGATGCCGGGCGTCCGGGGTCTTCGGATGATTGGATGCGAGCGGTGGCGATGCCGGGCCAGACCGGACGATTGCCTTGTTCGCGCCACCATTCGAGGAGCAGCGGGAAACTTTGTTTGCGCGGCGAGCTGCGCCAATACAACTGCGGCGCAAGGTAATCGACCCAGCCGTTTTTGAGCCACTTGCGCGAATCGCCGGCAAGTTGCTCGAAGCTGTCGATGCCTGCCTCGATGCCATCGGGTACGCCGGGTCGCCAAATGCCGAAGGGGCTGATGCCGACGCGCACCCATGATTTTTGGCTTTTGACCGACGAGTAGAGTTTGCTCACAAAGCTGTCGATGTAGGCGCGGCGTTCGGCGGGTGATTTGCCGTCGTTGAATGTTTTTCCGCCTTCGGGATAGGGGTAGAAATAATCATCGAGGTGGATGCCATCGACATCGTAGCGGCGCACGACATCCATGATCGCGTTGAGCGCGCGGGCGCGAGCTTCGGAGCTCGCCGGATCGCACCATGTCATGTTGCCGTAGCGTTTGGTGATTTGTGGTGATGTTTTGCAGACATGATTGCCGGCGACCGAATGTGAGTTATTGCTAAGCGCGCGGAAGGGGTTGAACCACGCGTGAACTTCGATGCCGCGGGCGTGGGCTTCGCGGATGCAAAAGGCGAGGGGATCGTAGCCCGGCGAGCGGCCCATCGTACCGGTGAGCCATTGGCTCCATGGTTCCAATGACGATTGATAAAACGCATCGCAGGCCGGACGCACTTGGAAGATCACCGCATTGATCTTCATCGCAGAAAGTTTGTCGAGCATGCTGCGCAGCTCGGCTTGTTGTGAGCCGGCGCTTGAGCCTTTGCTGGGCCAATCCAGATTGTGCACGGTGGCGATCCATGCGCCGCGAAACTCGCGCGTGAGTTGTGGTGGGCGATCATTGATCGGTGCGTAGGCCTGGCCATGGACGCTGCAGGCAAGGGCGAGGAATAAAAAGATCGAGCGAAGCATGGAGAAACCATGCCAAGTTTTCGCCGCCATGGCAACTTGTGATGCGGCGCAAAAGTTAAATCCCACCGGTGGAAAAATTTCCCTTACTCGCGCCAGCGTTTGGTGAGGTCGCCGTAGGCGTCGATGCGGCGGTCGCGAAAAAATGGCCAGATGCGGCGGAAGTCTTCGACCGCGTCGAAGTCGAGGTCGTGGTACAGGATCTCTTCGCGCTCAGTCGAGGCCTTGGCGACGATTTCGCCGTAGGGGTTGGTGATGAACGATCGCCCCCAGAACTCGGTGTTGTTCTGCGTGCCGGTGCGGTTGACGGCGGCAAGGTAGCAGCCGTTGGCGACCGCGTGGCCGCGTTGCACGGTTTCCCACGCGCAGTGTTGTGCGTCGCCAAGCGTCGGTTTTTCCTCCGGCAACCAACCGATGGCAGTGGGGTAAATGAGCACCTGCGCGCCGCCGAGCGCCATCAGCCGTGCGGCTTCGGGATACCATTGATCCCAGCAAATGAGCACGCCGAGTTTGCCGAACTGCGTGTTCCAAACCGGCCAACCGCTGTCGCCGGGCGTGAAGTAAAATTTTTCCTCGAAGGCCGGGTCCTGCGGGATGTGTGACTTGCGGTATAGACCGAGCAGCGCGCCATCGGCATCGTGGATCGCGGCGGTGTTGTGATAGAGTCCGGGCCCGCGATGTTCGAAGAGCGAGGAAATGAGCACGATGCCAAGCTCGCCCGCAATTTTGCCGAGACGATCGGTGACCGGGCCGGGAAGGGGATCGGCGAGATCGAAGAGCGCCGGATCTTCGATCGTGCAAAAGTACGGCGTGAGGAAAAGCTCCTGCGTCACCACGATGTTCGCGCCATCGGCCGCAGCCTGGCGGATGAGCTTCTCATGATGATCGAAGGACTCGGCCTTGGTCGCGAAGGTTTTCGATTGGAGCAGGGCGATGCGGGGCATGGTGTGGGAGAGAGGAAGAAGGAGGGCGACGATTTTTTCTACAGAAAATTATCGGTTGTTGGTGGATTGCTCCGTTGTCGGGTGAATGTGCTTTGATAAGCGTGACCTCAATCTGTTGAGTCGATCATGCGAAATGTTTCCCAACGACCCAAGCATGGCGGAAGCAGGAATGGTCGCGATCATTCCAAGTCGGATCAGCGATGAAACTTTAAGTCCGCTGTCATGATAGTCATCATCAGAATCGCTGATGATTTCATCAAAGCCCTCGCATTTGTGATGGAGCCTTGAACTCAATGCGCAAACCAGAGGGTCGGAGAATGGTGGAGTTTGGCAAAGGATCAAAACAGGTCGAGTCTTTAGCCGGCCGTCAGCCTGCTGAATTTGTGCCAACGCGATGTTTCCGGGCTTCATCGCTTGAGGTCGGCGGCGGTGTATTCGACTTCTTCGTCCGAATAAGCCGTGGCGAGACTGTTGGCGGCAAGCTGGAGAAACTCTTCACGATCTTCGTTGGATCCATCAAGAACCGTCACCAGCAAGCGAGCGTTGAGCGGCAGCGCAACTTTCTCGTCCAGCAAGACCTGGGTACCATCGAAATGGGCGGGTATGCTCATGAGTGGCATGGGATCAAAATAAGGCATTCGCACGATGGGTCAATCTCCGACTCCATGCCTGTGGTTGATGCCTGATGCTGTCTTACTTCGGCAGGATTTTCACTTCCAGCGCGTTGTCGCGTGAGAGGTATTTTTTCGCGAGGGCGTTGATTTCTTCGAGGGTGATTGAGCGGTAGTCGGCGTCGCGGTTGCGGGCGAGATCGAGGCGTTTCGGGTCGCTTTGCGATTGGCTCATGACGGTGTTGAGCCAGTAGCCGTTGTCGCGCAGGGATTTTTCGATGATGCCGAGGACGGGTTTGAGGGCGCGGTCGAGTTCGTCGGCGGTGGCTCCATTTTTGGCGAGGTCATCGGCGAGCTTGCGCATGGTTTCGAGGAAGCGGTCGAGGTCCTCCGGTTTGCCAACGCTTTGGGCTGCGATGTAGCCCATGTCGTCGAGTGCGTCGGATCCGTCGGCGCCGGCGTTGGGGCTGTAGGATGCGCCGAGTTTCTCGCGAATCTCTTCGCGCAGGCGATCGCCGAGAATTGATGCGAGGATGTTGAGTCGGCGGAACTCGGGTTGATTCCCACGCAGGCCTTTGGTTTTCCAGATCGCGATCGCGATGGCCTGCGGAATTTTTGTGTCGTAGGTAAAGGTCTTGCTCGCTGGTGCTTTGGGGAAATTGATTTCGCGAAGCTCGGCGATGTCATCGGGCAATGATCCGCGTCGCGGCAACGCACCGAAGGTATTGAGCAATTCGGGAATGATTTCCTGTGGGTTGAAATCGCCAACGATGCTGAGTTCGATCGCCCCTTTCGAGAGCTCGCGATTGAGCCATTTTTTTGCATCGCGGATTTCGTAGGATGCGAGTTTCTTTTCGCTGGTGATGGAGAAGCGCGAGTCGTTGCCGTGCAGCCATGACTCCATTTCCATTTGCGGCCCGGCCGGTGTGTGTTTGATCTGCTGTTGCAGCATCGGGATGCCTTTGCGGAATTGCCACAAGGCCTCCTCGCGGTAGCCCGGATTGGTGATCGAGGCACACATCAGTTGCAGCTGTGTCGCGAAATCCGCAGGGGTGGTTGTGCCGCTGATGGTGATCGCGTCTTCCTCGATGGCGAGGCTCGAGCCGACATTTCTTCCGGCAAGGATCTGACGCAACTCATCGGTCGAGTACTTGCCGAGGCCGCCGCCTTCGAAGATCGATTGGGCAAATGAATCGAGCATTGGCATCGAGCGTGGCTGACCCAGCTTGCCGGTGCCGATCCGTGCCAACACGCGGATTTTCCCTTGTTCGAATTCGCTGCGCTTGAGGTTGATGCGTACCTTGTTGGAAAGCACCAATTGGGTGATGCCGAGATCGGTGACTTCCTTTTGTGAATCGATTTTTCCGGGTTTGCCGAAATCGGCGTAATCAAAAATCCGGATCGCGCGTGAGACCGGCGCTTCGACCGCATTGCTTTGCGAGGCTTTGAAAATTTTCGCGAGATCCTCTTCCGCGTTGGGTGGTGGCTCCTTGGTGGTGAGGATCAGATGATGACCCGTCGACTGCCAAAATTTCCGAAACGCCTCATGGCAGGCTTCGGTGTTGATCGCATCGAGCCCGCGTTGGGCGATGGCGAGATCGGTCTCCGGATCGGAGAACACCGAGTGGTCGTTGATCGTGCGGGCGAGCACGGTGGCGATGCCTTCGGACTTGCGAGTTGCTTTCTGTTTCACCTGCTGCTCGTAGCGGTTGATCAGATTTGATTTAGCTTCGGCGAGTTCCGATTCGGAAAATCCATGCTCGATCGCGCGGCGGAATTCGCGCTCGAGAATCGGCACCACTTCGCGCCAGCGGTCGTCGGCAGCGGTGATGTCGATTGACCCGAGCTCGATGTGGTTGAAGAGGATTTCATCCATCGCCGAGCCTTCGGCGAGTGGGGAATTTTTTTCCTTCGAGAGTCGTTCGAAGCGGCGGCCGATGATCGCATGGGCGATGTCGAGCGGCATTTTTTCGATGCGGTTGGCGGCGGTGTCGGGCTTGTCTTTGTAGTCGCGCACGAGCGTGAGTGAAACTTCGGTAGCATCGACCTCCTTGTCGCTGAAGACTGAGGTCTTGATGCCTTCGAAGGGCTTGATGCTTCCAAGCTCGGGCTCGGCGCCGGAGTTTTTCGGGTTTTGCATCGACGCGAATGCCGATTCGATGCGGTTGCGAATTTCCGCAGGTTTCACATCGCCGACGACCACAAAGGTCATGCGGTTGGGCGTGTAGTAGCGTGTGTAGAGGTCGGTGAATCTCTCGCGCGGGGCCTTGCTGATGATTTCTTCCTCGCCGATTGGGAAACGCCGCGTGACGAGCGAGTCTGGCAGCACTTTGGAAAACTGCTGTTGCATGAGGCGGTAGCCGACCGAATCGCGGCTGATTTTTTCCGCCAGGATCACGCCGCGTTCCTTGTCGATTTCCGCCGGGTCGAGCAGCGCGCCATCGCCGAAGTCGCGCATGACCGTGAAGGCGAGATTCATCGTTTGCTCCGACATGTCGGGCAGGTCGAGCATGTAGACGGTTTCGTCGAATGAAGTGTAGGCATTTGCGTGAGCACCGAAGGCGATGCCGAGGCGCTGCATGCGTGGCACGAGTTCGGCGGCGGTGTGATGTTTGGTGCCATTGAAAACCATGTGCTCGAGGAAATGGGCGAGGCCGCGTTGGTCCTCCGCTTCCATCAATGAGCCCGCGGCGATGTGCAGGCGCAGCGAAATGCGTGCCGGTGGCTCGCTGTTCGGATAGATCAGATAACGCATGCCGTTGGGCAGTTGACCGAAGACTGCCTTGGGATCGGGCGTGATGTCGGATGATGCCTGCGGCCATGACTTGGCAGTCGGCACCTCGCTGGTTTTTGTTTCGGTATTTGGCGGCAGGCTTTGCGGGGCGCTCGCGGTTTCCGGGGCAGGGGACGGTTTCGAGTCGGGCCCCGACCGCAGCGACAGGAACATCGCCGTAACGGCTAGAATCAGGACCAGGATCAGCGGTGTGGAGCGTTGCATGTGTGTGGGAGGTTGTTGGACCCGGTGGGGGCTTGGCAACGATCAAAGCGCGGGTAGCGCGCCGAATTGTCGGCAATTTCCGCAAATTTGCGCCGATGCGCCATTTCCGCATCAAACAGGCTTGCATTCCCGCCGCCGAAGTGTTGACCTCCCGCCCCGGCCGCAAGGCCAACAACAGTGCGCGCGTGGCGGAATTGGTAGACGCGCTAGATTCAGGTTCTAGTGGGGGCAACCCCGTGAAGGTTCGAGTCCTTTCGCGCGCACCATGTTTATTTTCAAGGGGTTATGAGATCGAAGCCCTTGCCTGTTGACACCCACACTACTCCATGAACGAGGGTGGTGACAAAATGGTGACAAATGCGCGGGCCAAAGCTCCCAAACCCAGCGTAATACCAATATCACCTAGCTATTAGACTTTAGATCGCGGCGGAAGCGTTTACTTCATCGCGCATCCACTGGTGAATGAGAGAAGATATCTTGGAAGGTTCACTCCA